>JBKBRD010000307.1:0-3088 GCA_046292405.1 Allobosea sp.
CTACATGGTCGAAGGGCCTGAGCGGGCCGAAACCTTGGGGAAGAGGCGGAGCGGCCGGCACGTGTCATCACCCCACCGTTTCGCCCCGCTGACGCTGACAGCGACGGGCCTCGCCTGCCGGCGCGGCGGCCGGCTGATCTTCGAAGACCTCGGTTTTGCGCTTGCGGCCGGCGAAGCGATCGCGCTCACCGGCCGCAACGGCGCCGGCAAGTCGAGCCTGATCGCCATGCTTTGCGGCCGGCTGCGGCCCGCTGCCGGTCGGTTCACCGTGACCGGCGCGGAAGACGCCCCCCTGGTCGAGCTCAGCCATCTCGTCGGCCATCGCGATGGGCTCAAGAGCGCGCTGACGGCGCAGGACAATCTGCGCTTCGCGCAGGATCTGCTCGGCGATCCCGGCCTCTCGCCGGAGCAGGCGCTGGACCGGGTCGGGCTGGCGCATGTCGCGGCGCTGCCGGTCGGCTATCTCTCGGCCGGGCAGCGGCGGCGCGTGGCGCTGGCAAGGCTGCTGGTTTCGCGGCGGCCGTTCTGGCTGCTGGACGAGCCGATGGCGGCGCTCGACCTCGCGGCCCAGGCGATGCTGACTGGGCTGATGCAGGGACATTGCGCCGCTGGCGGCGCCATTCTGGCGGCGACCCATGGCTCGCTCGGGCTCGATCGCGCGCGCGAGCTGAGGATCGGGCCATGAGCCGGGCCTTTCTCGCCATCCTCAAACGCGACCTCGCCTTGGCGGCGCGGGCCGGGGGCGGCGGCGAGCTGGCCCTCGTCTTCTTCCTGACCATCGTCGTGCTGGTGCCCTTCGCGCTCGGGCCGGATCTCAATCTGCTGTCGCGCATCGGCCCCGCCATCCTCTGGATCGGCGCGCTGCTGTCGATGCTGATCGGGCTCGACCGGCTGTTCCAGGGCGATGAGGAGGACGGCTCGCTCGACCTGATCCGCGCTTCCGTGCTGCCGCTCGAACTCGCGGTGCTGGCCAAGGGGATTGCGCATTGGCTGGTGACGGGGCTGCCGCTGGCCTTGGCCGCGCCGCTGCTCGGCCTGCTGGTGGCGCTGCCGGGCGAGGCGATGGCGCCGGTGGCGGGGACGTTGCTGGTGGGCACGCCGGCGCTGAGTTTCATCGGCGCGGCCGGCGCGGCGCTGACCGCGAGCCTGCGGCGCGGCGGGCTGATCCTGCCGGTGCTGGTCGCGCCGCTGACGATTCCGGTGCTGATCTTCGGCGTCTCGGCCTCCAACAGCGCGCTCGGCGGCACGATACCCTTCCTGACCCCGTTCCTGATCCTCTGCGCGCTATCGCTTCTGGCGATCGTGATCGGCACGGTGGCGGCGGCGGCCGCGCTCAGGCAGGCGGAGTGAGCGTGGCTGCGACCTTGGCTGCTTTGCCGCGACATTGTCCGGGCGCCGCGCTGTTGCTACATGCACACCGGACCAATCAAAAGAAGGGCCGCGCGCCGCGCCATGGCTAGCCTGATCGAACTGGCGAATCCGACGCGCTTCATGCGCCTCTCGGCCGTGCTGCTGCCCTGGATGCTGGGCGCCATGGCGCTTGCGCTCGCGATCGGCTTCTATCTCGCCTGGTTCGTCGCCCCGGCCGATTATCAGCAGGGCGAGACCATCCGCATCATGTTCGTGCATGTGCCGGCCGCCTGGCTGGCGCTGATGTTCTATTCGATGATGGCGCTTTCCAGCATCGGCACGCTGGTCTGGCGCCATCCGCTGGCCGATGTCGCGCAGAAGGCGGCGGCGCCGATCGGCGCCTGCTTCGCGCTGATCTGCCTGCTGACCGGCGCCTTCTGGGGCAAGCCGATGTGGGGCACCTATTGGGTCTGGGACGCCAGGCTGACCTCGATGCTGGTGCTGCTGCTGATCTATCTCGGGCTGATCGCGCTCTGGCGCACGCTGGACGATCCCTCCCGCGCCGGGCGGGCGGTGGCGATCCTGACGCTGATCGGGTTCGTCAACATTCCGATCATCAAATTCTCGGTCGATTGGTGGAATACGCTGCACCAGCCGGCCTCGGTCTTCCGCATGGGGGGGCCGAGCATCCATGCCTCCATGCTCTGGCCGCTGCTGATCCTGGCGATCGGCTTCAGCTTGCTGGGCTTGAGCCTGCATCTCATCGCCATGCGCGCCGAGATCATGCGCCGGCGGGTGCGCACGCTGACCATTCTCGAGGCCGAGCGGCTGGACCGGCTGGCGGCGCAGGCGGCGCCGGCGAGCGGGGCGCCGGCATGAGCGAGCTCGGTCCGCATGCCGGCTTCATCCTCGCCTCCTACGCCGCCGTGGCGCTGGTGCTGGGCGGGCTGATCGCGGCGATTCTGTTCGACCACCGGGCGCAGAAGCGGGCGCTCGCGGCGCTCGAGCAGCGCGGCGTCGGCCGCCGCTCCGACAGGACATCCGCATGAGCGAGAGCGAGGCCCCGGCCCGGCGACGCTCGCCGCTGGTCTTCCTGATTCCGCTGATCCTGTTCGGCGGGCTGGCGCTGCTGTTCCTCGTCGGGCTCTATCAGGGCGACGCTTCGAAAGTGCCCTCGGCGCTGATCGGCAAGCCGGCCCCCGCCATCGCGCTGGAGCCGCTGGAGGGTTTGCAGCGCGATGGCCGGGCCGTGCCGAGCTTCGGCATGGCCGATCTCAAGGGGCGCGGCGTCATCGTCAATGTCTTCGCCAGCTGGTGCGCGCCCTGCCGGGTCGAGCATCCCTTCCTGGTCGCGCTGTCGGAAGCGCCGGCGGTCAAGGCCGGCCGCGTCGCCGTGCTCGGCATGAATTACAAGGACGAGCCCGACAATGCGCGGCGGTTTCTGGGGGCGCTCGGCAACCCCTATTCCGCCGTCGGCACGGATCGCTCCGGGCGCGCGGCGATCGAATGGGGCGTTTACGGCGTGCCCGAGACCTTCGTCATCGGGCCCGATGGCCGCATCCTCGAAAAACATGTCGGCCCGCTCGACGGCCCGGCGGCGGCGCGGCTGCTGGCGCGGGCGACGGCGGGGCGGTAGACCGCAGCGCTTTACCGCCTCATGCTGCGGTCAGGGTAAGCTTCAGCCCGAGGACTTTCGTCGCCGCAGAGAGCGTCTTCAGTCGCGGATTGCCGCCAGGAC
>JBKBRD010000307.1:3098-4185 GCA_046292405.1 Allobosea sp.
AATCGACTCGCGACTGATCCCCGCCTCCTGCGCAAATCGCGATACGCCGCGTGCCCTTGCAATGTCGCCCAATGCGACAGCAAGGAAATCCGGGTCGTCTTCGGCGATCGCCGCTTCGAGATAGGCGATCTGCTCTTCACGGGATTTCAAATGATCCTGAATGTCGAAGCGGGTTGTCGAAAGCGCCATTGGTCAAACCTCCTTCGCTAATCGACAACCTCTCCTCGCTCGATCAGTCCGGCTACGCCGCCATCAGGCTCTCGAACATGCCGCGGCCGTCAACGCCGCCGGTCAGCGAATCGATCAGGTTCTCGGGGTGGGGCATCAGCCCCAGCACGTTCAATCCCGGCGAATAGATGCCGGCGATGCCGTTCTGCGAGCCGTTGGGGTTGGCTTCCTGCGTGACCTGGCCCTGCGCGTCGCAATAGCGGAAGGCGACCAGCCCCTCGCCTTCGAGCCGGGCGAGCGTCGGCGCATCGGCGATGTAATTGCCCTCGCCATGGGCGATGCAGACATCGATGACCTGCCCCTTTTCGTAGCGGCGGGTGAAGGCCGTGTCGGCGCGCTCGACCGTGAGATGCTGGCGGCGGCAGACGAATTTCAGATCGGCGTTGCGCATCAGGATGCCCGGCAGCAGGCCCGCCTCGCAGATGATCTGGAAGCCGTTGCAGATGCCCAGCACCAGCCCGCCGCGCGCGGCATGGGCGCGCGTCGCATCCATGATGTTGGCGCGGGCGGCGATGGCGCCGGTGCGCAGATAATCGCCATAGGAGAAGCCGCCGGGCACGACGACGAGATCGGTTCCGGCGGGCAGGGCGGTGTCGGCATGCCAGACAGGGGTGACCTGCGCCCCGGCGAGCCGCAAGGCGCGGGCCACGTCGCCATCGCGGTTGGAGCCGGGGAAGGTGATGACGGCGGCTTTCATGGGTTCGTCCTCGGTGGCCGGCTGCGGCGGTCAGGCCAGGATTTCGACGCGGTAATTCTCGATCACCGTATTGGCGAGCAGCTTTTCGCAGGCCGTCTTCAGCGAAGCTTCCGCCGCCGCTCTGTCCGAGCCGGACAGTTCGATGTCGAAGACCTTGCCCTG
>JBKBRD010000308.1:0-4172 GCA_046292405.1 Allobosea sp.
TCGTCGGAAAGTTCGATCGTGACATTGCGGTCGGCGAGCTGCGCCTCGAGTTGCAGCACGAACTTGTCGACGACGCGGGCGACCACCGTCTTGGGCAGATGGCCGAAGGAGACCACCGAATCGAGCCGGTTGCGGAATTCCGGCGCGAACAGCTTGTTGATCGCCTCGGTATCCTCGCCCTCGCGCTTCTGGCGGGTGAAGCCATAGGCGCTGCGGGCCATGTCGGCCGCGCCGGCATTGGTGGTCATGATCAGGATGACGTTCCTGAAATCGACCTGCTTGCCGTTATTGTCGGTCAGCTTGCCGTGATCCATGACCTGCAACAGGATGTTGAACAGGTCGGGATGCGCTTTCTCGATCTCGTCCAGCAGCAGCACGGAATGCGGATGCTGGTCGATCTTGTCGGTCAGCAGCCCGCCCTGGTCGAAGCCGACATAGCCCGGAGGGGCGCCGATCAGCCGCGAGACGGTGTGACGCTCCATATATTCCGACATGTCGAAGCGGATCAGCTCGACGCCGAGCGAAGAGGCGAGCTGGCGCGCCACCTCCGTCTTGCCGACGCCGGTGGGGCCGGCGAAGAGGTAGCAGCCGATCGGCTTTTCGCCGTCGCGCAAGCCGGCGCGCGCCAGCTTGATCGAGGATGACAGCGCCTCGATCGCCTTCTCCTGGCCATAGACGGTGCGCTTGAGCGTCGTCTCGAGATTGCGAAGCACTTCGGCATCGTCCTTGGAGACGGTCTTGGCCGGGATGCGCGCCATCGTCGCGATGGCAGCCTCGACCTCCTTCACGCCGATTGTCTTCTTGCGCTTGTTCTCGGGCACCAGCATCTGCGAGGCGCCGGTCTCGTCGATCACGTCGATCGCCTTGTCGGGCAGCTTGCGGTCATGGATGTAGCGGGCCGAGAGCTCCACCGCCGCCTTGATCGCGTCGTTGGTATAGCGCAGCTTGTGGAACTCCTCGAAATAGGGCTTCAGCCCCTTGAGGATCTCGATTGCGTCCGGGATCGAGGGCTCGTTGACGTCGATCTTCTGGAAACGACGGACGAGCGCGCGGTCCTTCTCGAAATACTGGCGATATTCCTTGTAGGTGGTCGAGCCGATGCAACGCAGCCCGCCCGAGGCGAGCGCCGGCTTCAGCAGATTGGAGGCGTCCATCGCCCCGCCCGAGGTCGCGCCCGCGCCGATCACCGTATGGATCTCGTCGATGAACATGATCGCCTTGGGATGGGCCTCGATCTCCTTCATCACCTGCTTCAGGCGCTCTTCGAAATCGCCGCGATAGCGCGTCCCGGCCAGCAGCGTGCCCATGTCGAGCGAGAAGACGGTGGCGTCCTCCAGCACTTCCGGCACCTCGCCGCGGATGATCTTGAGCGCGAGCCCTTCGGCGATGGCGGTCTTGCCGACGCCGGGATCGCCGACCAGCAGCGGGTTGTTCTTCTGCCGGCGGCAGAGAATCTGGATGGTGCGCTGCACCTCGGCCTCGCGGCCGATCAACGGATCGATGCGGCCGTCGCGCGCCTTGCGGTTGAGGTTGACGCAATAGGCGTCGAGCGCGCTCTCCTTCTTCTTCTTGTCCTTGTCGGCCTCGCTGGCCGGGTCGGCCCGCGAATCGCGTTGCTGCTCCGGCTCGTCCTCGGCGCCGCGCACCGGGCGCGCCTCGCTGGCGCCGGGTCGCTTGGCGATGCCGTGGCTGATGTAGTTGACCGCGTCATAGCGGGTCATGTCCTGCTCCTGCAGGAAATAGGCGGCGTGGCTCTCGCGCTCGGCGAACATGGCGACGAGCACGTTGGCCCCCGTCACCTCCTCGCGGCCCGACGACTGCACATGAATCACGGCGCGCTGGATCACGCGCTGGAAACCGGCGGTCGGCTTGGAATCGTCGCGCCCATCGGTGACCAGATTGGTCAACTCGGCGTCGACGTAATCGACGAGGTTGCGCCGGAGCGTGTCGAGATCGACGCTGCAGGCGCGCATCACCGCCGCCGCGTCTTGGTCGTCGACCAGGGCGAGCAGAAGATGCTCCAGAGTGGCGTATTCGTGATGGCGTTCGTTCGCGAGGGCCAGAGCCCGGTGAAGCGCCTGTTCGAGACTGCGCGAGAAACTCGGCACTGATAGCGCTCCTATATCGTTTTCAGAGTGGTATTCGAATCCAAGACTACTTCTTCTCCATCACGCATTGGAGCGGATGCATGTGCTTGCGCGCAAGGTCCATCACGAGCGTGACCTTGGTTTCCGCGATCTCATAGGTAAAAATCCCACATTCCCCAACGCCATTTTGATGCACATGCATCATGATCTGCGTCGCCTCGGCGCGGTCCTTGTTGAAGAAGCGCTCCAGAACGTGAACCACGAACTCCATCGGCGTGTAGTCGTCGTTCAGCAGCAGCACGCGATAAAGATTGGGCTTGCGGGTCCGGGTGCGGGTCAGGACAGCCGTTCCCGCCCCGTCGCGCCCGCCATCGGCAGGCCCCGCCGGCCCCTTGGGCCGATCGGCCAGACGCAATGGCGCCCGCTCGGCGTCGCGCCCAGCCAGGATTGCGCCTCTCGTCTTCGCCTTGTTGATCGCCACTGGCACGCTCGACTCCGCTCCGGTCCGTAAGCCGACATAATGCGTCGTGACAGAATTTACAGACCTCCGCCTCGCTTCGCCAGTGTGTTTGCAGCAATGGGGCAGGAAGTTGTCGGCGGCTCGGCGCGCCGTGGCGGGTTGACCTCGCCCCCGCGCCGGCCATAAGCCCGCAGCCTGTCGGAACCCCCGGATTGAGACCATGACCGCAAACGCCATCGTCACCATCGGCGCCGATCTCGCGAACCCCGTTCGCTTCGGCAATCGCCTGCCGCTCGCGCTCATCGCCGGCCCCTGCCAGATGGAAAGCCGGGATCACGCGCTCGAAATGGCGCTGGCGCTGAAGGAGATCGGCGACAGGCTCGGCATCGGGCTGGTGTTCAAGACCTCCTTCGACAAGGCCAACCGCACCAGCGCCAAGGGCCAGCGCGGCATGGGGCTGAAAGCCGCCCTGCCCGTCTTCGCCGAAATCCGCGAGCGCACGGGGTTGCCGGTGCTCACCGACGTGCATGACGCGGCCCAATGCGCCGAGGTGGCGCAGGTCGTCGATGTGCTGCAGATCCCCGCCTTTCTCTGCCGCCAGACCGACCTGCTGCTCGCGGCGGCTGCAACCGGCCGGGTCGTGAACATCAAGAAAGGCCAGTTCCTGGCGCCCTGGGACATGGTCAACGTCGCGGCGAAGGTGACCGAGGCCGGTAACCCGAATGTGATGCTCACCGAACGCGGCGCGTCCTTCGGCTACAACACGCTCGTCTCCGACATGCGGGCCTTGCCGATCATGGCCGAGATCGGCGCGCCCGTGATCTTCGACGCCACCCATTCCGTCCAGCAGCCCGGCGGCAAGGGCTCCTCCTCCGGCGGCCAGCGCGAATTCGTGCCTGTGCTGGCGCGCGCGGCGGTTGCGGTCGGCGTCGCCGGCGTCTTCATCGAGACCCATCCCGACCCCGACAACGCTCCATCGGATGGGCCCAACATGGTGCCGCTGGCGCAGTTCCCTGCGCTGATCGCAGAGCTGCAAGGCTTTGATCGGCTTGCCAAGGCGTTGGCGCAGCCTACGCTGGCGCATGCCTGACACGAATGCCGCCGCCCCGCCCGATCCCGCCAGACCGGACACCTCCCAACTGCGCCTGCTGATCCTGGTGCTCGGCGCCTGCGGCTTCGCCTCCACCTTCACCATGCGCATCGTCGACCCGCTGGTGCCGACGCTGGCCGAGGCCTATGGCCGCACCATCGTCGAGGTGGCGGCGATGGCGACGGGGTTTTCGTTCTCCTACGCGATCGGCCAGCCATTTCTGGGACCGATCGCCGATTCCGTCGGCAAGCTCCGGACGATCTCGGTCTGCCTCGGCCTGCTGGCGCTGCTCTCGGTGCTCGCCGCCTTCTCGCGCAGTTTCGAGATGCTGACGCTGGTGCGCGCCGCCACCGGCATCGCCGCCGGCGGCGTCATCCCCATCGCCATGGCGGCGATCGGCGACCGCGCCCCGATGGCCGAGCGCCAGATCATGCTCGGCCGTTTCCTCGTGCTGATGATCGTCGGGCAGATGGCGGGCGCCGCCTGTTCCGGGTTGATCGCCGAATATGTCGGCTGGCGCGGCGTCTTCATCGGC
>JBKBRD010000309.1:0-4154 GCA_046292405.1 Allobosea sp.
AGGAGCTGGCCGGCCAGGCCGAGCAGCTGCAAAGCACCATCGCCTTCTTCCGCCTCGGCGAAGACGGCGGCCGTTGCAGCAATGCGCAGCCTGGCGTCGAATCCGCGGTGAAGCAGCTGCGCGGCCAGGCCTCGGCCATGTCGGCGGCGCTGCAGCAGTCGAAGAAGGCCCCGGCCTCCGCGCCGTCCCGCTCGGCGAAGAAGATCGCCAATGGCGGCTTCGCCTTCGCGCTCGACGATGGCGGCGACCAGCACGACGCCGCCTTCAAGCGCGGCTGATCCCGCAAGCGACCTCGCCGCTCAGTTTGACGCCGGGCGGCGAGGCTCTTCCCAACTTCAAAAGCGAGGCGCCCCATGGCTGACACCGCACAATATCTGACGCTTGGCATCGACCAGGAGCTGTTCGGCATCGACATCCGCAATGTTCGCGAGATCCTCGACATGCGGCCGATTTCGAAACTGCCCCATGCCCCCGACTTCCTGCTCGGCATGATCGATGTCCGTGGCGCCGGCTACCCCATCGTCGACCTGCGCACCAAGCTCGGCCTGCCGCGCGCCGAGTCGACCGACGCCACCCGCATCATCATCCTCGACGTGCCCGTCAACGGGCGCACCATAGGGGTTGGTTTCGTCGCCGACCGCGTCTTCGAGGTCACCGGCCTCGATCAGGACCTGACGGAGCCCGCTCCCGATGTCGGCGGTCGCTGGAAATCGACCTATATCGCCGGCATCGGCCGCAAGAGCGAAGCCTTCATCGTCATTTTCGATCTTGCGCAGCTGATGGCCACCGAGGATTTCGACGCCTTCGCCGATCCGCAGATCCAGGCGGCCTGATGATGAGCCGCGTCCCGATCGACGATCACGACCATTTCACCGACAAGCAATTCGCCGCCATCGTGCAGATCGTCGAAGGCCGTGTCGGCATCAAGCTGCCGCCGACCAAGCGCATCATGGTCGAGGGCCGGCTGCGCAAGCGCGTCCGGGCGCTGCAGCTGCCGGACCTCTGCGCCTATGGCGATCTGCTGTTCAAGCAGAACGGCCTCGACGGCGAACTGGTTCACCTCATCGACTGCGTCACCACGAACAAGACCGACTTTTTCCGCGAGCCGAGCCATTTCACCTTCCTGCGGGATGTCGCCGTGCCCGAACTCATCCGCCAGCATGGCGGCCGCAAGGTCGGGCTGAAGCTGTGGAGCGCGGCGAGCTCGACCGGGGCCGAGGCGTACACCATCGCCATGGTCCTGCAGGACATGATCGCCGCCGGCGCGCCGATCCAGTACGCCATCCTCGGCACCGACATCTCGACCGAGGTGCTGAATACGGCGCGCCAGGCGATCTACTCCCAGGAGTTCGTCGCGCCGGTGCCGGCGGCGATGCAGGCGCGCTACTTTCTGCGCGCCAGGAACCCGAAGGAGCAACGCGTGCGCGTTGTCCCCGAGCTGCGCCGCTGCGTGCAGTTCGCGCGGCTGAACCTGATGGACGAAACCTACCCGTTCGACCGCGACGTCGACATCATCTTCTGCCGCAACGTCCTGATCTATTTCGACAAGCCGACGCAGGAGGCGGTGATCTCCCGCCTCGTCTCGCATCTTCGTCCCGGCGGATATCTGATGCTGGGTCATTCCGAATCCATGGCCGGAGCCGAGTGTCCGGCGGTCAAGGCGGTGTCGCCGACGATCTATCGCACCGCCTTGGCCAGCAACCCCGTGAAGAGGGCCGCCGCATGACCCGCCAGCCGATCCGCGTCCTGATCGTCGACGACTCCGCCTCCGTCAGGCAGGTGATGACCAAGATTCTGAGCGAGGATCCGGGCATCGCGGTGACGGGCGCAGCCTCGGACGCCTTCGCCGCGGCGCGCCGACTCCAGGCCGAATTGCCCGATGTGATCATCCTCGATATCGAGATGCCGGGCATGGACGGGCTGACCTTCCTGCGCAAGATCATGGCCCAGCGCCCGATCCCGGTGATCATCTGCTCGACCTTGACGGAGGCCGGATCGCGCGCGCTGTTCGATGCGCTGGAGGCCGGCGCCGTCGACGTTCTGCCCAAGCCGCGCATCGACACGCGCAACGCGCTGATGGAGACGGCCGACAGGCTGCGCCATGCCGTGCGCGCCGCGGCCCAGGCCCGGCTGCGCCCGCGCGAGCCGCGCTTGGCGGTCGAGAAGAAGCTCACCGCCGACGCCATCATGCCGCCCCCGGTCGCGGGCCGCGTGCGCCAGGCCACCGACCGCATCGTCTGCATCGGCATTTCGACCGGCGGCACCGAGACGCTGCGCGAGGTGCTGGAGCAACTGCCGCAGCAATGCCCCGGCATGGCCGTGGTTCAGCATATGCCGGAGAAGTTCACGCTGGCCTTCGCCCGCAGGCTCAACGGCATCTGCGCCATGGAGGTGAAGGAGGCCGAGGATGGCGACGAGCTCTGCGCCGGCCGCGTGCTGATCGCGCCCGGCAACCGCCACATGCTCGTCCAGCGCGCCGGCCTGCAGTATCGCATCGCCATCAAGGACGGTCCGCCGGTCTCCCGGCACCGGCCTTCCGTCGATGTCCTGTTCCGCTCCGCCGCCCAATATGCCGGCGCCAATGCGCTCGGCCTGATCATGACCGGCATGGGCGACGATGGCGCCCGCGGCTTGCTGGAAATGCGCGAGGCCGGCGCGCGCACGCTCGCGCAGGACGAGGAGAGCTGCGTCGTCTTCGGCATGCCGAAGGAGGCGATCGATCTCGGCGCCGCCGAACGGATCGTCAAGCTCTCCCGCATTCCGCAGGAGATCATGGCGTGGCCGCAGACAGCCCTGGTCGAGGCGCGCAGCGCCTGAGCGGCGGATGCCGTCTTCCCTTTCGTAGAGCGTCGGTAAGTGGCGGCCAGCAAAAGTACGGCCGAGGTGTGGAGCAGCGTCGCGTGACTCATTCAGACGAAGTGGAACTGCCGAGGCTGATCGCGGCGCTGGAACGCAATGCGTGCGAAATCGACCAGACTTTTGCGCAGGCGGGAAGCGAACTCGGCCAGGGCCTCGCCTTGTTCGATGCGCTGAAGCAGCGCCTGACCGAGCTCTCCGCCGAATTATCCGGCGAGCGGCTGATGCAGGCCGGCAAGACGCTCGCGGAGCTGGCGCAGACGCTGCGGGCCATCGGCGTCGGCCTCGGCCGCGAGACGGAGGCGATCCAGGAGCTGGCAGGCCATGGCCATGCCGCGGGGCAGGTTCTGGAACGCCTGCTCGACCATATGCGCCTGATCACCATTCTGGCCCGCAGCGCCCGCATCGAGGCTGTCTCCGTGCGCGCCATCGGCGGCGACTTCGGCGATTTCACCGGCGAGATCGTGGCGTTGACGACGCAGGCCAGCCAGACGATCGGCCGATCGCTGCTCGACCATCAGCAGCTCGCGGCGCTGTTGAACGCCGCAGTCGCCGCCAAGCGCAGCTTCGAGGGCCGCTATGGCGCCGCGCTCGCCGGTCTCGCCGGCGACCTCGCCGCGACGCTGGCCGAAGTGTCGCAGAGACAGCAGCGCGGCGCCGCGCTGACCCGGGACGCCGCCGCCCATTCCGGCAAGATCGCCCAGGCCGCAGGCGGCGCCATCATCGCCCTGCAATCGGGCGACAGCATCCGCCAGAGGCTCGAGCACGTCATTGCGGCGATGGGTCTCGCCAGGTCGATCGACGCAGGCGACGACGGCGCCGGTCTCGACGCCGAGGGACGCGCGGCGGCCGTGCAGCTGCTCCACCGGCTGGCGTCCGCCCAATTGCGCGCCAGCGCCACGGCGCTGGGCGACGATGCGATCGAGATCGAGCGCGCGCTCGCCGTGCTGGCCGACGATACGAGCCATCTGCTCGACCTCGTCCGCTCGCTCTATCGCGGCGAAGGCGCGAGCGAGGACAGCTTCCTCGCTGCGCTCGAGGACAGGCTGGCCCAGGCCGGCGAGCTGCTGGCCGGCTGCGACAGCGCCAGGGCGGGGGTCGACCGCGTCACCGTGACGCTGAAGACGGTTCTGGAGGCCTGTCGCGGCACGGTCTCGGCGCTGACCGCCGCGGTCTCGACCATCGAGCTGATCGGCATGAACGCCGGGCTGCGCGCCGCGCGCGTCGGAACGGAAGGGCGCAGCCTCGTCGTCATCGCGCAGGAGCTGAAATACGCGGCCGATCTGGTGACCAGGGAC
>JBKBRD010000310.1:0-4137 GCA_046292405.1 Allobosea sp.
GCTGCGTCGCGGCACATCGCCTCGATCTCGGCGAGAGTGGTGCTGCCGTAGAGATGCGGCTCGCGTGTGCCGAGGCGGTTCAGGTTCGGTCCGTTGAGGACATAGATCGGCTTGGTCACGGGAGCACCAGTGCTGGGTTGGAGGGGCGGGCTCGCGGCTCAGCCGGGATAGCCCATCAGGCGCGGCAGCCAGAGCACGAGGCCCGGCGACAGGGTGATCACGGCGAGGGCCGCGATCATCGCGGCGAGGAACGGCATGCACTCCCGCACGATCTCGCGCAGCGGCACGCCGGTGATGTTGTTCATGATGAAGAGCAACAACCCGTAGGGCGGCGTGATCAGGCCCAGCATGATGTTGACTACGACGACGACGCCGAAATGCACCATGTCGATGCCAAGCGCCTTCGCCGTGGGGATCAGCACGGGGACGACGATCAGCAGGATCGCCGTGCCCTCGAGCAGGCAGCCGAGCACCAGCAGGATGAGGTTGACCAGCAGCAGGAAACCGAGCGGCGACATATCCCAGCCCGAAAGCAGGACTTTCAGGGTGTCTGGAATGTTCTCGATGGTGACGACGTAGTTGAACACCAGCGCCCCGGCGATCAGCATTCCGATCGAGGCCGTGGTGCGGGCGCTGTAGGCGAGAGAATCGTAGAGGGCGCGCGCCGAGACGCTGCGATAGAGCAGAGCCGAGATGGCGAGCGCGTAGGCAGCCGCGACGGCGGCCGCTTCCGTCGGCGTGGTTGCGCCGCCATAGATGCCGCCGAGCAGCACCACCGGCATCATCAGCGCCGGAAAGGCGCGCCATGTGATGCCCGGCAGCTCGCGCAGCGGGATCGGCGGCTCGACCGGGAAATTGCGTCGGCGCGCGGTGGCCGCGACGATGCCCATCTGGACGGCCGCCATCAGCAGGCCCGGCACGACGCCGGCGAGGAAGAGGAAGCCGATCGAGGCGTCCGAGACCAGCGCGTAGAGCACCATCGGGATCGAGGGCGGGATGATCGGCCCTATCACCGAGGAAACGGCTGTCAGCGCGGCGGCGAAGCTCGGCGGGTATTTGCCGTCCTTCGTCATCATCGCCTGCATCATCCGGCCGGTTCCGGCTGCGTCGGCGATGGCGGAGCCCGACATGCCGGCGAAGATGACGCTCTGGACGATGTTCACCTGCGCGAGGCCGCCGCGAAAACGGCCGACCAGCGCATCGCAGAAGCGCAGCAATCGCTCGGTCATCGAACCGATGTTCATCAGCTCCGCCGCGAGGATGAACAGCGGCACGGCGAGGATCACGTAGTTCGTGTACATGCCGTTGAGCAGCTGCTCGGCGGCGATGCTGAGATCCTGTCCCGCCAGCAGCAGGTAGAAGATCGAACCCGCGATCATGGCGTGGCCGATCGGCAGGCCCAGCAGCGAAAGCGTGACGATGGCGAGAATGCAGAGACCGAAAGGACTGGTCATACGCCGGAGCCGGCCTTGGTCGGATCGAACGCTTCAGGCGCCTGCCCGCGCAGCGCTTGAAAGCCGAGCCAGAGATAGCGCGCGATCGCGGCGACCGCGAAGATCAGGTAGATCGCATAGACCCAGTTGAAGGGCAGCTTCAGATAGGCGGTCCGCTCGACCTTCATGAAGGCGACGTAGTCGGCCATGGCCGGGAGCGAGACGCCGTAGAGCGCGACGAGCGCGACGGCCGTGATCACCGCCATCACGCGGCGCGCGCCCGGGCCGACGGCGCCATAGACGATGTCGAAGCGGATCTCGTCGCTTTCACGCGTCACGAAGGCGGCGCCGAACAGCACCATCCACAGCCAGAGCAGCACGCTGATCTCATGCGTCCAGCCGATCGGCAGGTTGAGCCCGTAGCGAAAGACGATCTGCAGGATGAAGACGGCGAACATCGCGCCGAGCATCAGCGCCAGAAGGTTTTCGGCGCGACGCGCCAGCCAGCCGCCAAGCGCGGTCAGTCTCAGTTTCACCGCGCTCTCCCCGCGTTGGCAAAGGCGGCGCCGGCGCGAGGCCGGCGCCGCGTCAGTTCAGAGGGCGTTGATCTTGTCGACCATCCCGGCCGGCCAGCTCTTGGCGAGGTCGGAGGCGAGATACTTCTTCTGGGCGAAGTCGCGAAAGGCGGCGACATCGGGCGTATAGACCTCAAGCCCCTGCTTCTTGAAGAAGTCGACGAGCTCGCCTTCCTTCTTCACATGCTCCTGGGTGCTCCAGTCGATCGCCGCGTCCGCCGCCGCCTGGAAAGCCTTCTGCTTCTCCGGCGACATCGCTTTCCAGATCCGGTCGGTGACGCAGAGCAGGTCGAAGCCGACAAGATGCGAGGTCAGCACGATCTGCGACGAGACTTCGTAGAACTTCATGTTCTGGACGTTGGGCAACGGATTGTCCTGCCCGTCGATCGCGCCGCTCTGGAGGCCGGTATAGACCTCGGCGTATGCCATCGGCGTCGGGTTGGCGCCGAGCGACTGGCCGAGGAACTGCCAGGCGTCGCCGCCGGGCATGCGCAGCTTGATCCCGGCCATGTCGGCCGGGGTGCTGATCTTCTTCTTGGGCTTCAGCCCGACATGGCGCGCGCCGAAATAGGTCGGCCCGAGAATGCGGATGTTGAGCTTGTCCTCCGCCATCTTCTTCAGCTCGGCGCCGACAGGGCTGGCGAACACCGCCTTGAGATGCGCCGCGTCGCGCAGCAGATAGCCCGAGGTCAGGATCGACCAGGCCGGGATCTGGTTGGAGACGTCCTGGGGGGCGATATTGCCCATTTCCAGGTTGTTGCGCTGCATCGCCACCAATTCGGTGCCCTGCTTGAACAGGTTGCCGCCGTAATAGGGCTGCAGGGTGAACTCGTCCTTGATGGCGTCGCCGAAGCGCTTCATCATCTCCGCGCGGATATCCTGCTCGGAGAACACCGCCGAAAAGCGCAGATTGGGCTTGCCCTGGGCCAGCGCGCCGCCGGCCAGGCCGAGGCCCATGCTTGCAACGCCGCCCGCGATCAAACTCCGCCTGTCGAGTGAAATGGCCATGATCTATCTCCCCGTCTGAGCGGATTATGACGCCGCCTTGTCCCGCCAGTATCGGCGCGCGCACAACAGGGCGCAACACGGATTTTTGGTTTCGTATGAGATTTTTGCTTTTGCCATTTGAATTGATCTGGTGGGCAGGTCGTCTATGATGACGCCGATGCGTCGGGCGGCACTGCCGGGCGCGGTCGCGAAGTCCCAGGCATCGCATGCTCAGCATCACGCCCACAGCCCCATCCGTCGGCGAAGCCGCCTATCAGCGGATCCGCGCCGACATCATTTTCGGTCGGCTGGCGCCTGGGCAGAAATTGAAGCTCGAGCTGCTCCGGGAAGCCTATGGCGCCAGCGTCAGCACGCTGCGGGAATTGCTCAATCGCCTCGCATCGGAAGGGCTGGTCGAGGCCGAGGGCCAGAAGGGCTTCGTGGTCGCGCCGGTCTCGGCGACAAACCTGCGCGAAATCGCGGCGATGCGGCTTCTGCTCGAAGGCCATGCCCTGGCGCAGTCCTTCGCCGCGGGCGACATGGAATGGGAAGGCCGGGTGGTCGCCGCCCACCACAAGCTCGCCCTGATGGAACGGCGCATGCTGTCGGGGGATCGCGGCGAACCGGAATTGTGGAAGCGCTATGATTGGGAGTTCCACCACGCCCTGATCTCGGCCTGTGGATCGCATGTGCTGCACGAGACGCATGCGGCGATCTACGACAAGTATCTGCGCTACCAGATGGTGGCGGCGGTGTTTCGGGGCGAGATCGCGGCCGAGGAACACAGGCTCCTGCTCGACTGCGCCATGGCGCGCGACACCGAGCGCGCCATCGCCATCCTCTCCACCCATGTCGAAGCCTGCGTCGAACACACGGCTGCGACGGGCCGGTTGCCGCCGCTATGAGCCTTGCCTCGCGCATGACCGGCTTCGGGCCCGACGACAGGAGAGGCGCGCCATGATCTCCGGCGCCACCAGGCTCATCGCCCATCTCGGTTACCCGACGGAGAGCTTCAAGGCGCCGATGATCTACAACCCCTACTTCGCCGATCGGAAGATCGACGCGGTCGTCGTTCCGATGGGGTGCCGCGCGGCGGATTATCCCGCCTTCCTGAAGCTGGTCTTCCGGCTCTCGAACATCCA
>JBKBRD010000311.1:0-4134 GCA_046292405.1 Allobosea sp.
AGCTCGCTCCCCTTCGCCGCGTCAGCCGGCCTTGCGCGCCGGCGTCTCGGTGGGCGGTTCGGCTTTCTTCCGCTTCCCGGTCTTGCCTTTCTGCGGCGCCCCCGGCTTCGCTCCCTGGCCGGCGCTGGCGCGCAGCGCCTCCATCAGGTCGACGACCTTGCCCTGGGGCGCGGGTTTCCGGGCCGTCAGCGTCCGCCCTTCCTGCTTGGCCTTGACCAGTTCGGCCAGCGCCGCCTCATAGCGGTCGTCGAAGGCGGCTGGGTCGAATGTGCCCGTCTTCGTCGCGATGATATGCTTGGCGAGATCCAGCATTTCCCCCTTCAGGGTCAGCTTGGGCAGATCCGCGAAGGCCTCGTCCGAAGAGCGGACTTCGTAATCGTAGTTCAGCGTATGGGCCACGAGCCCGAGCCCCTGCGCGCGGATCATGAGCGCGCGATGGCGGCGAAACAGCACCGCATGCGCGACAGCCGCAACCTTGCCGCTCCTCAGCGCCTCGCGGATCACGGCGAAGCTCTCCTCCGCGACCTGGTCGGCCGGAGCGAGATAATATGGCTTGTCGAAATAGACAGTGTCGATATCCGAGCACGGCACGAAGGCTGCGACGTCGAGGCGCTTGTCGCTCACCGGCATCACCTTGGCGACCTCGTCGGGCTCGATCAGCACGTAACGGCCGTCCTCGATCTCGAAACCCTTGACCTGATCGTCGCGCTTGACCGTCTTGCCGGTGCCGGGATCGATGAATTCGCGCCGGACGCGATGGCCCGTGGCGCGGTTGATCGTGTGGAAGGAGATGCGGTCGGAGGTGCTTGCGCCGGTGTAGAGCGCAACCGGGCAGGTCAGTTCGCCGAAGGCCAGAACGCCTTTCCAATTCGCGCGCATCGCAAGCCCCTACCCCGCGCCGACCGGCGCCCAAACCGATCCAACGCGTCCTGAGCCCCTTGCGTTCCCTGCGAACGCGTCGCGGCCGGAACGAAGCGAGGCGCCGCGCATTGTCTTCGTGAACCCTCCGGAGATGGCAATGGCCCCGCGCACCTTCTGGAAAGGCTATCTCAAGCTTTCCCTCGTCACCTGTCCTGTGGCGATGTCTCCGGCGACCTCGGAGAGCGAGAAGGTTCGGTTCCACACGGTCAATCGCGACACGGGCCACCGCATCGTCAGCCGCTATGTCGACGCCGAGACCGGCAAGCCCGTCTCCGAGGACGATGAGGCGAAAGGCTACCAGACCGGCGACGACAGCTATGTCGTTCTCGAGGATGATGATCTCGACGCGGTCGGGCTCGATAGCACCCGCACCATCGATATCGACATGTTCGTGCCCCAGGACAGCATTCCCTGGGTCTATCTCGACAGCCCGCATTATCTCGTGCCCAACGACGCCGTCGGCGAGGAGGCCTTCGCCGTCATCCGCGAGGCGATGGCGGCGACCAAGATGGTCGGCATCTCGCGCGTGGTGCTCTACCGGCGCGAGCGCGCCGTGATGATCGAGCCGCGCGGCAAGGGCATCGTGCTGTGGACCCTGCGCTATGGCGACGAGGTCCGTGACCAGAAGGCTTATTTCGCAGGGATCGACAAGTCCAAGCCGGAGTCCGAGACGCTGAAGCTGGCCTCGCGCTACATTGAGGAGCATCGCGCCGCCTGGTCGCCCGAGATGGTTCAGGATCCGCTCCAGCAGCGCCTGCTCAGCCTCATCGCCTCGAAGAAGCGGCGCAAGACCAAGGCCCCCGCCGCCCAGGCCGAACCGCGCCGGGACAATGTCGTCAACCTGTTCGAAGCGTTGAAGCAGAGCCTGGCGCAGGAGAAGGACGCCGCGCCGTCTAAACCGAAGCCGCGTTCGACCGCGAAGGGCAAGAAAGCCTAGCAGCGGCGCAGGGCGAAGCACGGAGGCTTTCGCCGCTTCGATCGAGTCCCCCGCCGAGGCGATCGCCTTGTTCACGCATGATCTGACGGAGCCGCCGACCATGAACACAGCCAATCTCCAGCTCGAAGGCCTCCTGGTCGCGATGGCGCAACTGACCCGGCAGATCGCCGAAGCCGGGGTGCTGCCCCGCGAGTCGATTCGCCACGCGCTCGATGCGGCTGAGACCGCCATCCTCGCGGATGAACAAAGGCGCGCTCAGCTCAGCGACAGCCAGATCGAGGCGATGCTGTTCCCCGTCCGCTATCTCGCGACCGCCCTTTCGCCGGCGAGCGCAGGCCGCGGCTTTTCCGATACGGCGGCCGATATCGGCCGCGCCAAAGCCGCAGGCGCCGACCGCACGGCTTGAATGCCGGCTTGCGTCGCAAGCCTTGGGACGCCGATCGAAAAAGACGAATGTCACGCCGTCTTGTCGAGCATCCTGCGCCGAAGCTGGACGCGCGCAGCGCTCTCCTCGCGCTCCCCTGGCCGAACCGCCTGGCCAGCCGCGATCGGCCGCCGTGAGGATGGCGCCGGCGTCCGGCGCCCATCCTGGCCGATCACGGTCATGCGGCCGCCGAACTGGATCTGAAACGCATGCGCGTGCGGGGCTTCCAGAAACGCAAATCGCAACAGACGGCCCGCATCCCGCCCGATGGCGCCGGTTCGGTGCGGCATCTGCCAGTCTCTGAGCCAGTCCAGCATTTCGCGCAGCCTGTGGCTGCGAGCGAGCGCTTCGGTCTGGATATCGACGAGATAGGGGCAATCGACGCTAGCGCCTCCAGTGGCGAGGATGGCGAGCGGATCAAGCGCGGGACGGGGTCTCATCAGGCATCTCCAAGGCCGGCGCGCCCAAGCCAGCGACGCCGCGTGGAGAAATGCTTTGAAAGGCCTGCGGTTCCCTCTCGCGACATCAATTGAACGCCGAATGCGGGCGCGAAAAACCCAGTTCGGACCGCGATTTTGATTGGCCGGCTAATGATAAACCGGCTATGTTGGGACTTCCGACTCTGGTGCGAGGCTGCTCCCTGACATGCTCATTGCCGAAGCCAGCGCGACTGCAATCCTGATCCACCTTGCCGGCGCCGTCGCCTTGTTGATCTGGGCGGTGCGGTTGGTGCGGACCGGGGCGATGCGCGCTTTCGGCCCATCCCTGCGCAAGACGCTGCAGCGTTTCACCAGCAATCGTTTCGCCGCTTTCGCCAGCGGCGTCGTCGTCACGCTCGTGCTGCAGAGTTCGACCGCGACGACGTTGCTGGTCTCGTCCTTCGCTGGAAGGAGCCTGATCGCCGCCGGCATGGCGCTGGCGGTGCTGCTCGGCGCCAATCTCGGCACGGCCCTGGCCGCCTTCGTGATCTCACTCGATCTCGGCTGGCTTTGGGGCCTCTGCACCGCTGTCGGCGTCGCGCTTTACCTCTCGCATGACGCGATGGACCGGGCCCGCAACATCGGGCGGGTCGTCGTCGGCATCGGCTTGATACTGCTGGCGCTGATCGAGCTTGGGACGACGGCTGCGGTGCTGGCGCAATCGCAGACCTTCCGGACCCTGCTCGCAGCGCTCGGCGATGAGCCGTTGCTGACATTGCTGCTGGCGGTCGCGGCGACCTGGCTGACGCATTCCAGCATCGCCGTGATCCTGCTGATCGCCACCTTTGCCGCAGCCGGGGTGTTTCCGCCGGCCACCGCGCTGGTGCTGGTCGTCGGCGCCAATCTCGGCAACGCGCTGATCCCGGTGCTGGCGCAGCTGGGCGCGCCGGCGCCGCAGCGGCGGGCCGCGATCGCCAATCTGCTGACGCGGCTGCTGCTGGCCATCCTGCTTGTCCCGCTGATCGAGCCGATCGCCGGCTGGATGCTGGCGCTGCCCTTCAAGGACAGCCGCCTGGCGCTGGAATTCCACCTTGCCCTGAACCTCGTCGGCGCGCTGGTCTTCCTGCCCTTCGTCGAGCCGATCAGCCGGCTGGTCCAGCGCCTGCTCCCGGCCCGCGAGACCGCCGATGCCGGCGCCAAACCCCGCCATCTCGACCCCGCCGTGCTCGACAGCCCGTCGGAGGCGCTGGCCTGCGCCATGCGCGAAGCGCTCAATCTGGGCGAGCGCGTGCAGAACATGCTCAGCGATACGCTGCCCTTGATCGAGAAGAACGAGCTGAAACTGTCGCGCAGCATCGCAGCCGCCGATGACAGCGTCGACACCATCCACGAATCGATCAAGCTCTATCTGGTGCGGGTGTCGCGCAACGAAC
>JBKBRD010000312.1:0-4128 GCA_046292405.1 Allobosea sp.
TTCACCGGGTTGGAGGTCTGCTGAAGCCTGGTCGACGGCGCCAAGATGTTGGCCATCTTCGTCGATATAGGGTGGGCGCTTGCGCCTCCGGCCATCGCTTCGACAGTGCCGGATCGCCGCATGTCAGCAAGCTGACGGGTCTCAAGGGACCGAATTCGGCGGTGCAGATGACTCGAAAGTCAAATCCAAGCTTGTTCTTCATGAAAGGCGCGGGCTGTTGGTGAGAATTGCCAGCGGTTGCGTTACGCGGACGAGTGAGTCTGCTCGTCCGCGCTCTCCTGGCGCATATGCGATTGTAGAGCGTCGGCGCTGGCGCGATAGGCCGGGCCTTGTACTGACTGTCCACCAGCATGTGCCGGGCGGCCTCGAGATCGTCTGAACTCTCCTAGAAGGAACTCCAATGCGCGTCGCCATCATCGGCTCCGGCGGGATCGGGCGGGGGTACGCCGCCTACCTGACCAAGGCGGGTCACGAGCCCGTACTCTGGTCCCCTAGCGGTGTGGCTCAGGCCGATTTCGCTGGCGGGGCCGAGCTCGCCGTGACCGGCAAGATCGAGGCGTCGCTACCGATTGCGATCGCGGCTGAATGTGCCGAGGCTGTGGCGGGCGCTGCGGCGGTCATCGTCGCGGTGCAGGCCAACGGCTTCAAGAAGGTGCTCGATGCGGTTGCTCCCCATCTCGTCGCGGGGCAAACCATCATCATCAGCGCCCACTGTTCCTTCGCAGCGCTCCACCTGCACCGCCAGCTGACGCGGCGAGGCCTCGACCTGCCGATTGCCTGCTGGGCGACGACGGCTCTGACCGCGCGCAAAAGCGGCCCGCGCAGCGTCCACATCTCCGGAATACGGGCGAAGCTCGACGTCGCGACGCTGCCGGTGCGCTATGCGCAGGCCGGGCTCGAAACATGCCGCGCGTTGTTCGGCGACCGCTTCGAGGCGCGCGACGACGTGCTGGCGATCATGCTCAGCAACCTCAACCCGCCGGCGCATGTCGCCAACATGCTCGGCAACCTGACCCGGGCCGAGCGCGGCGAAGACTGGCCGAATTACGGCTCGATCACCCAAGGCGTCGGTCGGATCGTCGATGCGATGGACGTCGAGCGACTGGCGCTGGCAAAGGCGTTCGGCCTCTCCGTGCGCAGCGTCCAGGACCATTACGTCCATTCGTTCGGCATAGCGCCCGGCCCGGTCGGCGAGATGGCGGCGGCCGTCTACAAGAATCGCCCGGAACTGCTCGGTCCGAAAACGTTGGAGACGCGCTTCATCACCGAGGACGTGCCGTTCGGGCTGGCGCCGCTGGAGGTTCTCGGCGCTCTCGCCGGAGTTGCCCTGCCGCTTCATCAGGCCGGCATCGCCTTGTTCGACGCGATCTGCGCCCGCGACTTCCGAAGGGACAACGACCTGCTTCCGGCGCTCGATCTCGGCCGGCTTTCGGCTGCGGAGCTGCACAGGGAGCTGCGTGGGGAATAGGCCAGCTCTCCGCCGGCGCACGAAGCGCCGACCAGGGGAGAGAATCTTCGGGAAGAAAAAGCCAGGCACCAGCGGGAGCGTGACGGTCTGGTCGATCGTCAATCGATGACCGGCTCGCCCAGCGTATGCATCAGCCGGTTGGCCCAGCCGAAGATCGAGGCCGACAGGATCAAGTCGAGGATCTCGACCTCCGACAGGCCGATGTCGCGCAGCGCCGCGATTTCGGCGGCCCCGGCGGCCGGCGGCGACTGCGAGAGCTTCACCGCAAAATCGAAGATGGCCTGATGGTGGTCTTCAAGCTCCGCCCCGGCGCCGGCTGCGAAGATCGTGTCCATCACCTCGGGGCGCTTGGTCAGCTGGTTGAAGCGCGAAGCATGCACCGCGACGCAATAGACGCAGGCGTTGACGATCGAGGCCGCCACGGCGCCCAGCTCGCGCTCGGCCGAGGACAGGCCGCCCTTGCCGTACATGATCATGTTGAACAGCGGCGAGCGCACCTTCAGCGATTCCGGATCATGGGCGAGGGTCAAAACATAAGGCGAAATACCCTTGCTCGACGGCGTGATCTGCATTGCCTCGCGCTGCTCCGGCGTCGCCTTGTCGAGCTCGACCGGGGTGACATAGGGAGCCCAACGCGGGACGGTCGCGGTGAAGTCGTGGACAACCTTGCTCATGTCGCCGCTCCCAGAAGGCGCAGACCGGCGATGACCCGGGCCTGGTAATTGACGAAGGCCGCGAGCTCGGCGAGGCGCACGATGTCCGGCTCGGCGACGCCTGCAGCGGCGAGGGCCCGGATATCCTCCTTGCATGCGTCGCGGGTCCGCTTCGTCAGCAGATCGGCGTGGCGGATGATGGCGGCGAAGCGAGGCTCGACGGTCGGGCTCTCACCGGCTGCGACCGCCGACAGGGCCGGGCTCTCGCCGGCCTGCGCCAGCAGCGCCCGATAATGCGCGGCCAGCGCGGCGTCGGCGTTCCAGAGGGCCATCCGCGCCGCAAGCGCAGCGCGCTGGGCATGGCTGAGCCCGCCGGGGTCGCGCGGCCGCAGCACCGCATCGTGGCTGGCCTGGCTCAGCCCCATGATCTCGGCCCGCTGCGCAAGCGCGCCGGCGACGGGAGCACCGGACTGAACGCCGGCCAGGATTTCAATCAGCGTCATCTCGTCCTTCTCGCGCAGGATGGGCAGCCTGAGAGGGCCTTCAGGAATGATGCTTGACCTGCATCATGATGTCCATATCATTCGCATTATGGATGGTGACCCAGCATGGACCTGAAGCAGCTCGAGGCGTTCGCCGCCGTCATGTCGGCCGGCAGCATCACCGGCGCGGCGCGTCTGCTCGGCCGCTCGCAGCCGGCCCTGACTAGGTTGATCCAGGATTTGGAAACCTCGCTCGGTTTCGGGTTGCTCCACCGGGCGGGACCCCGCGTCACGCCGACCGAGCAGGGGCTACGCTTCCATCAGGAGGTCGAGCCGGTCATGGCGTGGCTCCGGCAATTGCGAGAGCGCGCCGACGCCATCGCGCTGGACCGGCCGCGCTCGCTGTCGGTCGCGTCGATCGCCTCGTTTTCGGTCGGCATGCTGCCCACGGCGCTGCAGCGCTTGGGCGAATGCGTCCTGCCGGAGCAGATTCACATTCGCACTGCGCTGGCCGAGCAGGTGGTCCAGGCGGTTGCCACGCAGGTTTCGGAGATGGGCATCACCAGCCTGCCCGTCGATCATCCCGCGCTTGAAATCCATTGGATCGGCGAGGCGCCCTGCGTGGCGGCGGTCGCGGCGGACGATCCCCTGGCCGCCGCCGAACGCATCCCGCTTTCGGCGCTGGCCGGACGGCGCCTGATCACCATGGCGAACCCCTTCCGGTGGCGCCGGCGCGTCGATCTCGCCCTCAAGGAGCGCGGAGTCGTCCCGGCGTCCGTTTTGGACACCAACACCTCGAACACGGCGATCATGTCGGCGCGCGCCGGTCTCGGCATCGCCATCGTCGAGCCGGTCATCGCCTATGGCATGCCGGTGGATGGCGTCGCGATCCGGCCGCTCGACGTGCCGATCTCGTTTTTCTGGGCTGTCGTGACGCCGCATGGACGTCCCTCGACGGCGCTTATAGCGGGGCTGATCGATCAGATTGGCGAGATTTCTCGCGAGACTCTTCCTGGTTTCATGATGCACCCCGCAACGGCGCGCGATCGGCTGATGGCAGACGCCTTCGGCCAGGCCGCCTCGGCTTCGCCGCGAGAGGTGACGCTATGAACGCCGTTCCGAACCAGCCGCTCGGGCTGCGCCAGCTCGAACTCCGGCTGCAGCAGGATCTGTCCTGGCTGGAGTGGCCCGCCAAGGCCTGGGTGCCGCCGCGCGAGGCGGGCGGGCAGACCGTGGTCGACGTCGTCGTGGTCGGGGCCGGGATGTGTGGCCTGGCCGCGGCGGCGGCGATCAAGGGGCTCGGCATCGCGAATCTGGTGGTGCTCGACAAGGCGCCCGCTGGTCGTGAAGGACCCTGGGTGACCTATGCGCGGATGGAGACCCTGCGGTCGCCCAAGCAACTCACCGGGCCGGCTCTCGGCCTGCCCGCCTTGACCTTCCGGGCCTGGTACGAGGCCCAGTTCGGCGTCGAGGCCTGGGAGGCGCTCGGCAAGATCCCGCGCCGGCAGTGGATGGAGTACCTCGT
>JBKBRD010000313.1:0-4111 GCA_046292405.1 Allobosea sp.
CTTGATGTTCTGGACGAGGCGGGCGGAGACGTCGAGGTCCAGCAGCGGCCGGAACCAGCGATAGATCGCGATCGCCTCGGCCATCCGCCCGGCCTTGGCGAGCTCGTAGATCGCCACCGTCTCGCGGGGATAAGCGACGACGAGGCCGGCGACCCAGCCGTCTGCGCCCATCGCCAGGCTTTCCAGCGCGAGATTGTCAACGCCGGTCAACACCTTGTAGCGGTCGCCGCAGAGCGTCTTGATCTCGCTGATGCGGCGGATGTCGTCGGAGGATTCCTTGATCGAGGTGAAGAGCGGCTCGTCGGCCAGCTCCAGCAACATGCGCGGCGGAATGTCGACGCCATAGGCGGGCGGGTTGTTGTAGATCATCACCGGCAGGCCGCCGGCCCTGGCCACGGTGCGGTAATGCGCCGCCGTCTCATGCGGCTCGGATTTGTAGGGAATGCCGGGAAGCACCATGAACCCGGCCGCGCCGGCCTTGGCGCCCGCTTCCGCCAGCTTGCAGGCCTGGCGGGTCGAGCCCTGCGCCACCGTCAGCAGCACCGGGACCTTGCCGGCGGCGACGCGCAGAGCCACTTTCAAGACTTCGATCTTCTCGTCGGGATCGAGCGTCGAAGCCTCGCCCAGCGAGCCGGCGACGATCAGGCCGTGGACGCCCGCATCGAGCTGGAAGGCGAAGCAGCGCTCCATCTCGGCGATGTCGAGCCGGTCGTCGGCGGTGAACTTTGTTGTGACGGCAGGCAGAACCCCGGACCAGTACGACATTGAAGAACCTCCTTGCGCACGGGTCTCGTATGCCTGCAGATTATTCGCGATCGCAAACATCCCGTTAACTATGGTGATATATCAATGAGGCCTGTCTCGTCAATCGCCTCGAATCTGAGGGTCGCCACGCCATGACCCAGGCCGATGGTGCGCAGCCGGCGTCGGAGGCGGAGGCTGGCGGGCTGGCGACGCCGTCCGCGTCGCTGAGCCTGACCGAAATCGCTTATCGACGGTTGGAGGAAGCCATCGTCACCCTGTCGCTGCGGCCGGGGGCTTTTCTCACCGAGGCGCAGCTGATCGATCTGGTCGGGGTTGGGCGCACGCCGGTGCGCGAGGCGTTGATCCGGCTGACGCAGCAGGGGCTGGTCGAGGTGTTGCCGCGCAAGGGCGTGGCCGTGGCCGACGTCAATGCGATCGAGATCATGGCGGCCCTGGACGCTCGCGAGGTTCTGGAGCGGCTGGTCGCGTCGGAAGCCGCGAAGCGCGCCGGGCCGAGCGACCGCATCGTCGTGTTGGAAAAGGCGCGTGCGATGCGCGCCGCCGCCGACCGGGGCGACGCCAACGCCTATATGCGGCTCGACAAGGAACTCGACACCGCCGTCGCTGCAGCGGCGCGCAGCCCCTACGCCACCCGGGCGCTGGAGCCGCTGCAGGCGTTGATCCGGCGCGCCTGGTTTTATTTCGAACGCAATGACGATCTGGTCCCGGCGGGCAACTTCCACATGGCTCTGGCCCATGCCATCGCCAGTGGAGACCCCCAGGCCGCGAGGGCCGGGAGCGATGCGCTGATGGGGCATTTGCGCGAAGGGCTGCTCGCGACACTGGGCCGCGACTGAGCTTTTTTGATATATCACGTCTGCCGAGCGGTCGATCGCGTGCCGCAAGCGGCTTGCATGTGGCCGGCGCGATGGGCGCGACAGGGCCCGTCGCTGCGCCTTCCGCCGTCGCAGGAGGCCTCGCGCTGCCGCTTCGGTTCTGGTCAGCGGCGGCTGCCTTCCCTAGATAGGGCAGCCATGGCGACGAGATCGACAGCAGCGATGACAGAGACAGCCAACCCAGCGGCGCGTGCCGCGCCGGCTCCCGAAGGCGCGGCGTTTCGCGATGCGATGTCGCAGGTCGCGAGCGCCGTCCATGTCGTCACCACCTTCGGCGTGTCCGGGCGGGCGGGGCTGACCGCGACAGCCGTGGCCTCGGTTTCGGATGCGCCGCCGACCGTGCTGGTCTGCATCGAGGGGGCAAGCCGCACGCTGGCGGCGATCGTCGCCAACGGGATCTTCTGCATCAACACGCTGGCGGGCGACCAGCAGGAACTGGCCGAGATCTTCGCCAGCCGGCGCGGCGTCGACGGCGAGGCGCGCTTCGCCAGCGCCGGCTGGGAGCCTGGAAACACCGGCGCGCCGATGTTGCGCGGATCGGTCGCGTCATTCGATTGCCGGCTCCTCACCGTGCACAAGGCGGCGACGCACAGGATCCTGATCGGCGAGGTGGTGGGGCTGGGCGGAACGACCGGTCGTCCAGGCCTGATCTACCGTCGGCGTCATTTCGAGAGCGTGTGAGCGGCTGCTCCGTCAGCCCCCCGCGTCGATCTCCGCGAACACGCCGGCCGCCTCCTTGAACGCATGGTTGGCGGCCGGGACGCCGGCGTAGACGCCCGCCTGCATCAGCACTTCCTTGATCTCGTCGCGCGTCAGACCGTTGTTCAGCGCGCCGCGGACATGGATGCGGAACTCGCCCCAGGCGCCCAGGGCGGTGGCGATCGAGAGCACGATGATCGAGCGTGACCTTCGGTCGAGCCCCGGCCGGTTCCAGATGTCGTTCCAGGCGGTGCGGGTGATGAATTCCTGGAAATCGCGGTTGAATTCGGTCACCCCCGCCGTGGCCTTGTCGACATAGTCTGCGCCCAGCACGGCGCGACGCGTGCCCATGCCCTGCGCGTAGCGCTCGCTGTCATTCATGGCAGACCTCTCAGGCGGTCAGGAAATCGAGCACCGCTTGCGTGAACGCCTGCGGCTGCTCGAGATTGGAAAGATGGGCGGCGTCAAGCTCGAGCCGCTGCGCGCCGGGGATCGCGTCCGCGATCAGATGGCCGGCGGCGGGGGGCGTGGCGGGATCGACCTTGCCGATGACGACCAAAACGGGGTTTGCGATGCTGCGGATCGACCAGCGCTGGTCCATGTCGCGGATTGCGGCGCAGCAGGTCGCATAACCGACGGCGGGCGTGGTCTTCAGCATCTCCGAGATTTTTGCGACGGCAGCGGCCTGGTTCTCGCGGAAGCCTGGGCTGAACCAGCGCTCCAGCGTCGGCTGCACCAGCGCCGCCATGCCCTGGCTGCGGACGGCGCGGATGCGGCCGTTCCAGAGATCGGGCGGGCCCATGCGCGCGGCGGTGTTGGCGAGCACGATGCGGTCGAAGCGATGGCGGGCGTGGGTGGCGACCCATTGCCCGACCATGCCGCCCTTGGAGAGGCCGCACCAATGGGCGCGGGCGACGCCGAGATGGTCGAGGATGGCGAGCGCGTCGGCGCCGAGATCGGCGATCGCGAAGGGCGTGTCGCTGGCGACGGACTGGCCGTGGCCGCGGGAATCATAGCGGATGACGCGGAAGCGCTGCGACCACGCCGCGATCTGCGGATCCCACATCGAGAGGTTGGTGCCCAGCGAATTGGACAGCAGCAGCGCGGGCGCATCGTCGGGCCCGTCGATGCGGATGTTGAAGGGCTCGCCCCGGATGGTCTCGATCGGCATCGCTGTCGTGGCTCCGCTGTCAGTTTTGGGTCATTTCGCCGTCGCTGGACAGCAGAACCCTGCTGCCGGCGAGAGCCTGCTGCCGCGCCGCCGGGAGGCGGAAGGCGGGTGGGGTGGCCCAGCCCATCTCGCGCGCCACGATCAGCCCAAGCAGCAGAATGGCGTCCGGCGCGTCGAGAAGCAGGGCGGCCGGGGCGCGGCCGGCATGGACAAGCTCCAGCAGCACGGCGGAGGCGGAGGAGGAGCCGATCGTCCCCGGCAGGGCCAGCACGGTTCCGGCGATGCTCTCGCCCCGCTGCGGATGGCGCGCGTCGATGATGCAGCCGGTGCGCGGATCGACCCCGCCCCAGAAGCTGATCGGCGCGGTCAGCGCCAGGCAGGGGCCGGCGGCGGCGGCGCCGGGGACAAGCACCTCGAGTTTCAGGCCCATGCGCGCGGCTCCCGCACGAGGCGGCCGGCGACGGCGCTTTCGACGCATTCGGCCAGCGAGCCATAGGTGACGGCGTAGCCGGTGTTGCCCGGCGCATAATGCGCGAATTTGCCCGAATTGGTCATCAGCACCGCCCCTTCGATTTGCGGCAGGATCGGCGTCACCACCACG
>JBKBRD010000314.1:0-4110 GCA_046292405.1 Allobosea sp.
AGGATGGTTCAGCGCGTATCGGAGCCTCCTGGAGCATCCTTCGAGACGCGCCTTCGGCGCTCCTCAGGATGAGGGCTGAGGGGGGCTGAGCGAGAGGTTGGCGCCGAACTTTGCACTGCCAGGAACCGCCCTGCGCCATCTTCCTAAAAGCCCTCATCTGTGAGGAGCCGCGTCAGCGGCGTCTCGAAGGATGCGCCAGCGCACTGCGGAGCCTCCTGGACCATCCTTCGAGACGCGCCTTCGGCGCTCCTCAGGATGAGGGCTCGCGGGGGGAGGCGCCAGCCCGGTTTCGCGCGCCTGGCTCCGGCGGCGGCGCCCAATCGAGGCGGGAATGTGGAGCCGATCGGCGGGCAAATGGCAAAATGCGGCCAACCCACTGATTTCACTCGCTTTATTTTCCACCGAAAAGCTTTCCCGGCGGCTGGCTTAAACGGTCGGAATCGGGTAGCCAGAAGCCTGAAATCACAAGCAAAACGGGACATCATCCCTTGAGCGAAGACGACGACAAGAAGCGCCCGGACGAGCCGCATTTCGGCGGCGACATCAAGCCGATCTCGATCACCGACGAGATGAAGAAGAGCTATCTCGATTACGCCATGAGCGTGATCGTGAGCCGCGCCCTTCCCGATGTCCGCGACGGGTTGAAGCCGGTGCATCGGCGCATCCTGTTCTCGATGCACGAGAACAAGAACACGCCCGACCGGCCCTACACGAAATGCGCCCGCATCGTCGGCGACACGATGGGTAAGTACCATCCGCACGGCAATCTCGCGGTCTATGACGCGCTGGTGCGCATGGCGCAGGATTTCTCGCTGCGCCTGCCGCTGATCGACGGCCAGGGCAATTTCGGCTCGATGGACGGCGACAGCCCGGCCGCCGATCGTTACACCGAGGCCAGGCTCGACAAGGCGGCGATGGCGCTGCTGGAGGATCTCGACCTCGACACCGTCACCTTCCAGCCCAACTATGACGGCAAGGAGCGCGAGCCGACGGTTCTGCCCGCCCGCTTCCCCAATCTGCTGGTCAACGGCGCCGGCGGCATCGCGGTCGGCATGGCCACCAATATCCCGCCGCATAATCTCGGCGAGGTCATCGACGCCTGCGTCGCGCTGATCGACAATCCCGAGATCACCATCGACGAGCTGATCGAATATGTGCCGGGGCCGGATTTCCCGACCGGCGCGATGATCATGGGCCGCAGCGGCATCCACGCCGCCTATCACACCGGCCGCGGCTCGATCGTGATGCGCTCGAAGACGCATATCGAGGAGCTGCGCAAGGAGCGCGAGGCGATCATTGTCACCGAGGTGCCCTACCAGGTGAACAAGGCCTCGATGGTCGAGAAGATCGCCGAGATGGTGCGCGAGAAGCGGATCGAGGGCGTCTCGGACCTGCGCGACGAATCCAGCCGCGAGGGCGTGCGCGTCGTCATCGAGCTGAAGCGGGATGCGCTGTCGGATGTCGTGCTGAACCAGCTCTATCGTTTCACCCAGCTGCAGACCTCCTTCGGCTGCAACATGGTGGCGCTGACCGGCGGCCGGCCGGAAGTGCTGAATCTGCGCGATTTCATCTCCGCCTTCGTCGAGTTCCGCGAGGAGGTTGTCTCCAAGCGCACCCGCTATCTGCTCAACAAGGCGCGCGAGCGCGCCCATGTGCTGTGCGGCCTGGCGACGGCCGTCGCCAATATCGACGAGGTGATCCGCCTGATCCGCACCGCGCCGACCCCTGCCGTCGCGCATGCCGCGTTGATGGACCGCGACTGGCCGGCCGACGACATCGCCCCGCTGATCGCGCTGGTCGACGATCCGCGCCATCCGATCAATCCCGACGGGACCTATCGCCTCTCCGACGCACAGGCCCGCGCCATTCTCGAGCTGCGCCTCGCCCGCCTGACGGCTCTGGGCCGCGACGAGATCGGCGACGAGCTGGAGAAGCTCGCCAGGGAAATCGCGGATTACCTCGACATCCTGCGCTCGCGCCAGCGCATCCAGGCGATCATCAAGACCGAGCTCGCCGAGGTGAAGGCCGCCTTCGCCACGCCGCGCCGCACCGAGATCCAGGATTGGGGCTCCGACCTCGACGATGAGGATCTGATCGCGCGCGAGGACATGGTCGTCACCGTGTCGCATGCCGGCTACATCAAGCGCGTGCCGCTCTCGACCTATCGGGCGCAGAAGCGCGGCGGCAAGGGCCGCTCCGGCATGGCGACGCGCGACGAGGATTTCGTCACGCGCCTGTTCGTCGCCAACACCCACACGCCGATCATCTTCTTCTCCTCGCTGGGCCAGGCCTATAAGGAGAAGGTCTGGCGGCTGCCGCTGGCGGCCCCCAATGCGCGCGGCAAATTCCTCAACAACATGCTGCCGCTCGATCCGCAGGAGCGCATCACCACGGTGATGCCTCTGCCGGAGAACGAGGAGGATTGGGACCGGCTCGACGTGATGTTCGCCACTGCGAGCGGCAATGTCCGCCGCAACAAGCTGTCCGATTTCGTCAACGTCAATCGCAACGGCAAGATCGCGATGAAGCTCGACGAGGGCGACAGCATCGTCGACGTGCAGATCTGCTCCGAGCATGACGACGTGTTGCTGACCACCGCGGCGGGACAGTGCATCCGCTTCGCCGTTCCGGAAGTGCGGGTGTTCAAGGGCCGCGATTCCACCGGCGTGCGCGGCATCAACCTGGCTGCGGGCGACACGGTGATCTCGCTCGCCATCCTCAAGCATCTCGACGTCACCCCCGAGGAGCGCGCCACCTATCTCAAGGACGCCGCCGCCCAGCGCCGTGCGCTCAACGACGAGACCGAGGAGAGCGCCGAGCCGGCAGTCGCCTCAGATGGCGACGAGGTTCCCACGGGCGATGTCGAGCTCGGGCAGGAGAAGCGCGCGCTGATGGGCGCGACCGAGCAGTTCATTCTGACTGTCTCGGAGAGAGGCTACGGCAAGCGCAGCTCCTCCTTCGAGTACCGGGTCACCGGGCGCGGCGGCAAGGGCATCGTCGCCATGGTGGTCAATGACCGCAACGGCAAGCTCGTCGCCTCCTTCCCGGTCATCGAGTCCGACCAGATCATGCTGGTGACGAATGGCGGGCAGGTCATCCGCGTGCCGGTCGACGCCGGAGCGGGCAACCGCATCCGCATCGCCGGGCGCTCGACGCAAGGCGTGACCATCTTCGACACGGCCGAGGGCGAGAAGGTCGTTTCGGTCGAATGCGTCAGCGACGATGGCGAGGGCGAAGAGGGCGAGGCCGGCCCGGCGATCGAAGAGAGCGGCGGGGTCTAGTACCCGCCGCACGGCCCCCTGCCGACGGGCTCCCCCTTCTCCCCCGGCGGGAGAAGGGGGCAGCGCGAAGCGCTGACGGATGAGGGGCCGCGCGAGCTCGCAGCCGAACACGACGCTGGCGATCAGCCGCACGGCCAACCCCTCATCCGGCCCGGCCGGGCCACCTTCGCAGGGGGAGAAGGGAAGTGGCGTCGCTGCCTTGATTGGGCGGAGCGCTGCTGAAAGGCTCACTTCTCTCGCAGGAGCGAAGGGAAGAGGCGGGGCGGATTACACAGTCTCCAGCAGCCCCTTCATCAACGCCTGCCGCGGCGCGATCGATGAGATCAGCCCGTATTCGCCAAGCGTATGCGCGCCGGCGCCGTCGATGCCGAGCCCGTCCAGCGTCGGGATGCCCAGGGCTGCCGTAAAATTGCCGTCGGAGCCGCCGCCGGTCATCGGGCAATCCTGCAGATCGAAGCCGATCGCGGCAGCGACCGCGCGCGCCGCCCCGAACAGCTTCGCAACCTCCGCGGTTTTCTCATAGGGCGGCCGGTTCATGCCGCCGGTGACCGTGATCGTCACATCCGGGTCATGCGCGCGCAGCGCCTTGATGCGCCGCTCCATGGCGAGCCCGTCCGCTTCCGTCGTGACGCGCAGATCGACGCTGAACCAGGCATGCTGCGGAATGACATTGGCCGCGGTGCCGCCGCCGACGAGGGCGACGGAGGTGGTGACGCCGCGGGCGTAATCGGTCATCGCCTCGATCGCCAGGATGTGGTGGGCGGCCTCGCGGATCGCGCTGCGGCCATCGGCGTGGCGTGCGCCGGAATGAGCGGGACGGCCCTCGAAG
>JBKBRD010000315.1:0-4110 GCA_046292405.1 Allobosea sp.
CGGACTGCTGGACGCCGCGACGGGTGCAGGCGGAACGACGCCCATCGATTCCCGCGCCGTCTGCCTGACCCGCGAGACGCTGGCCTGGCACGACGGGCTTGCCGATTTTGCCTTCGCCATGCAGGGGCTCGGGACCGGTGCCATCGGCCTTTCCGGCTCCGAGGCGCTGCGTCGCGCGGTGCTGCCGAAGGCCCGGTCCGGCGAGTGGATCTCCGCCTTTGCACTCTCCGAACAGGAAGCGGGCTCCGACGTCGCGGCCATGGCCTGCGCCGCCCGCCGGGACGGCGCTCATTATGTGCTCGACGGCGAGAAGACCTGGATCTCCAACGGCGGCATCGCCGACGTCTACACCGTCTTTGCCCGCACCGGCGAGGCGCCCGGGACGCGCGGCATCTCCGCCTTCGTCGTCTATGCCGACGATCCGGGTTTCTCGATTGCCGAGCGCATCGACGTGATCGCGCCGCACCCGCTGGCGACCATCCGCTTTGAGGCCTGCCGCATTCCTGCCGATCGGCTTCTCGGTGCTCCCGGCGAAGGCTTCAAGATCGCCATGCGCACCCTCGACATCTTCCGCGCCTCCGTGGCGGCCGCAGCGCTCGGCTTTGCGCGCCGCGCCATGGACGAAGCCCTGGCACATGCCAGGAGCCGTCCCATGTTCGGGGCCACGCTTTCGGACCTGCAGCTCACGCAGGCCGCCTTCGGCGACATGGCGGCCGGCATCGATGCGGCGGCCCTCCTCACCTACCGCGCCGCCTGGCGGCGCGACGTCCAGGGCCTGCCGACCACCAAGGAGGCGGCCATGGCCAAGATGACGGCGACCGAAACGGCGCAGGCGGTCATCGACCGCGCCGTCCAGATGTTCGGCGGCCGGGGCGTGCGGCGCGGGGAGATCGTCGAAAGCCTCTATCGCGAGATCCGGGCGCTGCGGATCTACGAGGGCGCCACCGAAGTCCAGAAACTCATCATCGCGCGCGAGCTGCTGAAGGCCGCGCCTCCGGAGACGACGCATGCATGACATCCTTCAGCCCGAAGGCTGGGCAAAGCCGATCGGCTATTCCAACGGTGTAGCGGCCCGGGGCCGGCAGATCTATGTCGGCGGCCAGATCGGCTGGAACGGCCAGTGCCAGTTCGAGAGCGACGATTTCGTCGAGCAGGTGCGCCAGACGCTGGAGAATGTCGTGGCCGTCCTGGCCGCCGGCGGCGCCGGACCGGAACACGTCACCACCATGACCTGGTACTTCACCGACAAGGCAGAATATCTCGCCAACCTCAAGGGCATCGGTCGCGTCTACCGCGATGTCATGGGCCGCAACTTCCCGGCGATGGCGGCCCTGCAGGTGGCCGCACTGGTCGAGGACCGGGCAAAGATCGAGATCCAGGCCATCGCCGTCGTGCCGGAGTAAACCGATGACGGCAAGCGCGATCTCCTTTTCCGACAGCGTCCGCGGCGAGATCCGGGAGGACGTGCTGCTGGTGACCATCGACAATCCGCCGGTCAACGCGCTGTCCCAGGATGTCCGCGCCGGCCTGATGGCAGCACTCGATCATGCGGCTGCATCCGAAAGCCTGTGCGGCATCGTCCTCACCGGAGCCGGAAAGACCTTCATCGGCGGTGCCGACATCAGGGAATTCGGCCAGCCGCCAGTCGCCCCTCTTTTGCCCGCCGTCATCGAAAGGATCGAGTCCTTCGACAGGCCGGTGATCGCCGCCATCCAGGGTGCTGCCCTCGGCGGCGGTCTGGAAGTGGCGCTCGCCTGCCATCATCGGATCGCCTCGCCGGCCGCTCAACTGGGCCTGCCCGAAGTGAAGCTCGGCCTCGTGCCCGGCGCCGGCGGCACGCAGCGCCTGCCACGCCTCATCGGCATCCCCGCCGCCATCGACTTGATCGGGAGCGGCCGCAGCGTCACGGCGGCTGAAGCTCTGTCACTCGGCATCCTCGACGCGGTCACGGACGGACATCCGCTGGAGGCGTCCATCACCGCCGCGCAGGAGATGGAGGGTCGTCCTCTCCGCCGCACCGGCACGCTGGCCGTGCCGAATGCCGATACTGCCGCGATCGAAACGGCAAGGTCGAAGGTTCTCGCCAAGGCACGCGGCCAGCAGGCTCCGGCCGAAGCCGTGAGGCTTGTAGAAATGGCCGGACGACCGCTTGCCGAAGGTCTGGCCGACGAACGCGCAACCTTCCTGCGCCTGCGCGACAGCGCCGAGGCAGCAGCCCTGCGGCACGTCTTCTTCGCGGAACGTCAGGCATCGAAGGTCGACGGGCTGGAGGGCATCGAACCGCGTCCGGTCGCCACGATCGGCATCGCCGGCCTCGGCCTGATGGGCAGCGGCATTGCCGTCGCAGCGCTTGCCGCGGGCTACAACGTCATCGGCCTCGACCGCGACGAGAGAGCGGCGGCACAGGGCCGCGACCGCATCCTCGCCCTGCTCGACCGCGCCGTCGCGACCGGGCGGATGGGTCAGGGCATGCGGGAGAAGCAGGCGGAGCGGCTTGCCGTGACGGCCCACGACGAAGACCTCCCTCCGTGCGATCTCGTGATCGAAGCCGTGTTCGACGACGCCGAGGTGAAGATCGACCTCTTCCGCAGGCTCGACCGCGTACTGCGCGCCGACGCCGTGCTGGCCACCAACACCAGCTACCTGAACCCGGACGAGATCGCCGCGCAGACGCAATATCCGGAGCGCGTGCTCGGCCTGCATTTCTTCTCGCCGGCGCACGTCATGCGGCTCCTCGAAGTCGTCCGTTGCGCCAGAACGGCGCCGGACGTGCTGGCGACCGGGCTTGCGGTGGCAAAGAGGCTGCGCAAGTTGGCGGTCGTCACCGGCGTCACGGAAGGCTTCATCGGCAACCGCATCTTCTCCGCCTATCGCCGCGAGGCGGAATATCTCCTGGAGGACGGCGCGCTGCCGCAGGAGATCGATGCGGCGCTGGAAGACTACGGCTTTCCCATGGGCCTGTTTGCCGTCTACGACATGGCCGGGCTGGAGATCGCCTGGGCCCGCCGCAAGCGGCAGGCCGCGACGCGCGATCCCTCCGACCGCTATGTCGAGATCGCCGACCGGCTCTGCGAGGCGGGCCGTCTCGGCCAGAAGGCCGGCCGCGGTTGGTATGCTTACCCGGACGGGAAGCGCGAGGTGGATCCGGAGGTCACCGCGATCATCAAGGCCTGCCGCACATCAAAGGGCATCATGCCACGCAGGTTCTCGGCCCCCGACATCATCCAGCGCCTGCTCGCCGCCATGGCCGATGAAGGCCGCAGGCTGCTTTCGGAAGGCATTGCCGCCCGCGAAAGCGATATCGATCTGGTGATGATCAACGGCTACGGCTTTCCGGCCCACAAGGGCGGGCCGATGTTTGCGGCGGCTCAGACGCCGAGATAGCGATCCTGAACGTCGGCGGTCAGTTCTGCCGATGTGCCCTGCCACACGCTCTTGCCGTTTTCGAGGATGACGCAGCGGTCGGCGACCGGCAGCAGTTCCGACAGCGTCTTGTCGACCACAAGGATCGACAGACCCTCCGCCTTCAGCTTGCGAATGGCCGCCCAGATGTCCTGCCGGATGACCGGCGCCAGGCCTTCCGTCGCCTCGTCGAGGATGAGCAGACGCGGATTGGTCATCAGGGCACGGCCGATCGCCAGCATCTGCTGCTCGCCGCCCGACAGCGACCGCGCCATCTGCGCATGCCGCTCTGCGAGGCGTGGGAACAGCGTGTTGACCCTATCCAGCGTCCAGGGTCCCGGGCGCGCAGCGGCAACGAGGTTCTCGTGGACCGTCAGGTTGGGAAAGCAGCGGCGGCCTTCCGGCACGAGGCCGATGCCAAGCTTGGCGACCCGGTGCGAGGGCTTGCCCTTCAGGTCGGTGCCGGCCAGCCGGACCGATCCGGCCCGTGGCGGATTGAGATTGCAGATTGCCCGGATGGTGGTGGTCTTCCCCATGCCGTTGCGCCCCATCAGCGCCACGGCCTCCCCTTCGGCGACAGTCAGATCGACGCCGAACAGGGCCTGGCTTGCGCCATAGGAAGCTTCGATCTTCGAAACGTCGAGCAGCATCAGGCGTGGTCTCCCAGATAGGCCGTGCGCACGGTCGGGTCGCGGCGGATCTCGTCGA
>JBKBRD010000316.1:0-4094 GCA_046292405.1 Allobosea sp.
GATGCGAAGCCGACAGCGCTGCGCGCCGGGACGGCAACTCAGAGAAACCGATCGATAACAAGAGCCTGTCGCGATTTCCTGTCCAGCCGGATCGGATCGCAGGGACGGCTTTCAACCAGGGCGGAGTTTCACATGCGCGGACTTGCAGGCAAGGCCATCCTCGTCACCGGCTCGACGAGCGGGATCGGCCACGCCATCGCGGAGCGGCTGGTGGCGGAGGGCGCCAAGGTGCTGATCCATGGCCGCGAGCAGGACGAGGTCGATGCCGCCTGCCGCCAGCTTGGCGCGGCGACCGCGGGCGCCACGGGCGATCTCGAGGAAGCGGCGACGGCGCAGGCGCTGGTGGATGCGACGGTCGCGGCCTTCGGGCGGATCGACGGGCTGGTCGCCAATGCCGGCATCTACCCGCGCGGCGTCTTCGGCGAATCGACGGCCGCATTCTTCGATCGCATGTTCGCCATCAACACCCGCGCCCCGCTGTTGGGAGCCGAGGCGGCGATCCGCGCCTTCCGGCTGCAGAAATCGCCAGGGGCGATCGTCGCGATCGGATCGATCAACGCGCTCTGCGGCCAGTCCGACCTGACCGTCTATTCGATGTCCAAGGGCGCCTTGACGACGATGACCCGCAACCTGGCGGATGCGCTGAGCCCGGAACGAATCCGGGTGAACTGCCTGAATGTCGGCTGGACCTTCACCGCCAATGAAGATGCAACGCAGCAGAAGGAAGGCCGCGCGCCCGGCTGGCAAAACCGGCTGCCGCCGCTGTTTGCCCCCACCGGCCAGCTGCTGAAGCCGCAGGAAATCGCCGCCCACGCCGCCTTCTGGCTGTCGGAAGACAGCGCCCCGGTCACCGGGCAGATCTACGAGGTCGAGCAATATCCGCTGATCGGCCGCAACCGCAGCGCAGAAAACTGAGCTGCACGGCAATTCCGCCTTGCAACGCTGAGAGGCGCCGGGGCGTGGCTCGTCGCCGCTACTCGCCGAGCACCACGACCTTCGCGCCCTCGGCCACCTGCGACCCCGGCTCTCCGGCGACTTCGCTGACCGTGCCGTCGCGCGGGGCGGTCAGCACATGCTCCATCTTCATCGCCTCGACGATCGCCAGGCGCTGGCCCTTCACCACGGTTTCGCCGGCCGTCACGAACAGCGCGATCAGCTTGCCATGCATCGGCGCCTTGACGACGCCGCCGCCGCCATCGGCCGCATCGAGATCGACGCCGAACGGGTCGAACAGCGAGACCGCGGTCTGGCGTCCGCGATGCAGGGCGAGATAGGCGCCGCGCTCGGCCCGCGCCAGCACGATCTCATGCTCGCCCTCGGCGATGTCATGGCCGGGAATGGTGACGCGCGCGCCCTCCTCCCGCCAGTCGATCCGGGCTTCGACCCGCTCGCCATCGACCAGTAGCGGCAGGCCGAGCGCCGGCTGCGGCATCAGCGCGAATCCGTCGGCGACCGCCCAGGGCGAGCGCGCCTCCGCCGGCGCACGCGAGGTCGCGGCCGCAAACCCCTCAGCCTGGCGCTCCTCTTCCAGCTGCAGCGCCGCAGCGGCGACGGCGGCGGCGTCGAGCGGCTGCGGCTCGGCCCCCAGCGCCGCAATGTTGCGGTCGATGAAGCCGGTGTCGAACGGGCCGGAGCGGAACCCGTCCGCCTCCGCCAGATTCTTCAGAAAGGCGAGATTGGTGCGCGGCCCGGCCACGACGGTTTCCGACAGCGCCTGCGCCAGCCGGTCGAGCGCCTCGATGCGCGTCGGCGCGTGGCAGATCACCTTGGCGATCATCGGATCGTAATGGGGCGTGACGACATCCCCGGCCTCGACGCCAGTGTCGATGCGGATGCCCTCTCCTTCCGGGAACTGCAGCGCCCAGAGCCTGCCCGTCGAGGGCAGGAAGCCTTTCTCGGGATCTTCGGCATAAAGCCGCGCCTCGACGGCGTGTCCGGTTGCCGTGACCTCATCTTGCGAGAAGCCGAGCGGCTTCCCGGCCGCGACCCTGAGCTGCAACGCGACCAGATCCATCCCGGTGATCGCCTCGGTCACCGGATGCTCGACCTGCAGCCGCGTATTCATCTCCATGAAATAGAACCGGTCCGGCCGCAGCCCCTCGCGCCCATCGGCGATGAATTCGACCGTGCCGGCGCCGACATAACCGACGGCGCGGGCGGCCTCGGTGGCGGCCTTGCCCATTGCGGCGCGCATTTCGGCGGTCATGCCCGGCGCCGGCGCTTCCTCGATGACTTTCTGGTGGCGGCGCTGCAGCGAACAGTCGCGCTCGAACAGGTGCACGACCTGGCCATGGCTGTCGCCGAAGATCTGGATTTCGACATGGCGCGGGCTGAGCACATATTTCTCGACCAGCACGCGGGCGTCGCCGAAGGCGTTCTGCCCCTCGCGCTGGGCGCTGGAAAGGGCGTCGGCGAAATCTTCAGCCCTGTCGACCTTCTTCATGCCCTTGCCGCCGCCGCCAGCAACGGCCTTGATCAGCACGGGGTAGCCGATGCGCGCGGCTTCGGCCGCGAGGAAATCGACGCCCTGCTCGGCGCCGTGATAGCCCGGCACCACCGGCACCCCCGCCGTCTCGACCAGCGCCTTGGCCGCATCCTTCAGCCCCATCGCCCGGATCGCCGAGGCCGGCGGGCCGACGAAGACGATGCCCGCCTGCGCGCAGGCATCGGCGAAATCGGCGTTCTCGGAGAGGAAGCCATAACCCGGATGGATGCAGGCCGCGCCCGCCTCCTTCGCGACAGCGAGAATCGTCGCGGCGTCGAGATAGCTCTCGCGCGCCGGCGCCGGCCCGATGCGCCAGGCCTCGTCGGCCATCTGCACGAACAGCGCCTCGGCATCGGCGTCGGAGTGCACGGCAATGGTGCGCAGGCCGAGGCGCCTGGCCGTGCGGATGACCCGGCAGGCGATCTCGCCGCGATTGGCGATGAGGATGGAGGGAAGTTTGGCGGTGATCGACATGGCGGCAATCCTGACCCGATGCCGTCCTTATAGCCGGAGTCTCACGCCTGTCGCCGCCTTCTTGCGCACAGCGCGACTCGCTAGGTCGCCGCAGCCTCGGACAGGGATTTCCGCCTGTCTCTGCTGACGGAGCGCCAGATCGCCCAGCTCGCCTGGAAGCACAGCCCCGCCACCAGCAGGTCGAACAGATATTCCGGCCAGCGCACCGGCGCGATGCGGGCCACCAGCCCGAGCAGCGCGAATCCGGTGGTCGAGATCACGTCGTTGCGGCTCGACAGCCAGGTCGCCTTGATCACCGGGTTGGTCTCGCCCCGGAAGCGCCAGAGCAGCCCGACGATCAGCGCGGCGATGGCGACGGCGCTGCCGGCCGAGAAGCCGAGCGCCCAGATTTCGATCGGGCGCGGGTTGAGGATCTTGGCCCAGAGGTCGTAGAGCGTGTGAAACCCCGCCACCGCCATGACCGCGCCGATGGCCAGCGCCGCCAGCCTCTCGGCGCGGGCATCGCGCCCGAACACCACCGCGGCGATGCCGTAGAGAACGACATCGTAGACCCAGTCGACGCCGTCCTTGAACAATTGCTGGTTGCCGAGCGACAGCGCCGCCAGCACGACGCCGGCAGCGAAGACGAGGATGCCGAGCGCAATGCCCCAGATCGTCACGACATAGGCGCGCGCGACCGCTCGCGCCGGCGTCGTGTCCGCGCCGCCGTTCGCTGCGGGCGTGGTCACAGGCGCGCTCGCGCGGCCATCGGAGGGGGCGAGCCCGCAGGACGTCTCGAATTCACGATCATCCTGCGAGCGTAGCGCCTCAGCCGCGTCCGACGAAAGGCATCTTCGACGCCATCACGGTCATGAACTGCACATTGGCCTCGATCGGCAGGCTGGCCATGTGCAGCACCGAGGTGGCGACATGGTTCACATCCATCACTGCCTCGACCTTGATCGAGCCATCGGCCTGCTGCACCCCCTGCGTCATGCGCTGGGCCATCTCGGTCAGCGCATTGCCGATATCGATCTGGCCGACGGCAATGTCGTATTTGCGCCCGTCGAGCGAGGAGGTCTTGGTCAGACCGGTGATGGCGTGCTTGGTCGCGGTGTAGGCCACGGAGTTCGGGCGCGGCGCATAGGCCGAGATC
>JBKBRD010000317.1:0-4037 GCA_046292405.1 Allobosea sp.
CGCCACGGCCATGGCGATCTTCGCCGGCGATATCCCCGCCGCGATGCTGCGCATGCCCGGCACGCCGGCCTCGGCCGCCTATGCCGATGAAAGCTACGAGATGACCAAGAAGGGGCAGCTCGACCTCTGCATGGGCGTCAACCTCGTCTTCTCTGTGCTCGGCGGCATTTTCGGCGTCATCATCCTGATCGTGCTCGCCCCCGCTCTGGCCGAGGTGGCGATCAACTTCTCCTCCTTCGAATATTTCTGGCTGGCCTGCCTGGGCCTCACCTGCGCCGTGTTCATCGGCACGGGCGACCCGCTCAAGGGCCTGCTGTCGCTGTTCATCGGCCTCGCCATCGGCTGCGTCGGCATCGATCCCGCCGCAGGTCAGCCGCGCTTCACCTTCGGCAATGTCGACCTGCTGTCGGGCATCAACTTCATCCCGACGCTGATCGGCATGTTCGCGGTGTCTGAACTGCTGCGCGGCGCGGTCACCATGGAGAAGGGCGGCCATATCGTCGCCCAGGCGGTCGGAAACCTGATGACCGGCGTCGGCGGGGTGTTCAGGAAGTACTGGTTCAACTTTCTGCGCGGCTCGGTGATCGGCACCGTCATCGGCGCACTTCCGGGCGCAGGCGCCGATATCGCCGCCTGGGTCTCCTACGCCGTCTCGAAAAAGACCTCGAAGGAGCCGGAGAAATTCGGCACGGGCCATATCGAGGGCATTGTCGATTCCACCTCGGCCAATAATTCGGCGCTTGGCGGCGCCTGGATTCCCGCCCTCGTCTTCGGAATTCCCGGCGACTCCATCACCGCCATCGTCATCGGCGTGCTTTACATGAAGGGCATGAACCCCGGCCCCAGCGTGTTCCTGCAGACGCCCGAGCTGATCTACGCCGTCTTCATCATCTTCATCATCGCCAATCTTCTGATGTTCCCGCTGGGCTGGGCGGCGATCAAGTCGGCCAAGCAGATCCTGCGGGTGCCCCGCAATATCCTGCTGCCGGTCATTCTGATCTTCTGCATGGTCGGCTCGTTTGCGATGACCAATTCGCTCTACGGCATCGTGCTGATGGTGGTGATGGGGGTGTTCGGCTGGCTGCTCGAGGAGCATGGCGTTCCGGTCGCGCCGTTGATCCTCGGCCTCGTGCTGGGCGAGATGCTCGAGCAGAATTTCATGAGTTCGATGATCAAGTCCGACGGTTCGTTCATCGGCTTCCTGAACCGTCCGATCGCCGGCATTCTGGGCGTCGCCACGCTCATTCTCTGGGGCCTGATGCTCTGGCGCGCGCTGCCGATCGGAAAGCGCGCCGCTCCAGCCCCGGCCTGATCAGCCGACGACGCCCGATCGCCTGAGCGCGGCGATGCGCTCGGGCGTCAGCCCGATTTCGGCCAGCACGGCATCCGTATGCTGGCCCAGCCCCGGCGGGCGGCGGCGCAGGGGCGCGCGTTCGCCGTCGAGGCGGTAAGGCGGCGCCAGCACGTCGGGGGCGCGCGCATCGCCGGGCTCGCGCGAGACCATGCCCGATTGCTCTGTCCGCGCCGAGGTCAGCGCCGCATTCAGGCCCAGAACCTCGCCGCAGGGAATGCCGTGGCGCGCCAGCCGCTCCAGCAGCAGCGCCCGGGGCCGGCTGCGCAACGCAGCGAGGATGGTGGGCAGCAACGTCGCGCGCTGGCGCGTGCGCTCGAGATTGCTGGCGTAGGCGCCAGCGTCGGCCAAATCCGGCCTGTCGATCACGAAGCGACAGAAACGCTCGAACTGGGCGTTGTTGCCGACGGTGATGACGATCGGGCCATCGGCCGCCTCGAACACGCCATAGGGCACGATGGAGGGGTGGGCGTTGCCATAGCGTGGCGGATCCTGGCCCAGCGCCAGGGCTTCCAGCCCGTAATAGGAGGTCACCGAGAGCCCGCCATCATACAGCGCCAGTTCGACATGCCTGCCCTTGCCGGTGCGCCCGCGCTGGACGAGCGCCGCCAGAACGGCCTGGGCGGCGAATTGCCCGGTGAAGAGGTCGACGATGGCGACGCCAAATTTCAGCGGCGGCTGCTCGTTCGTGCCGTTCATCAGCATCAGGCCGGATTCGCCCTGGATGACGAGATCGTAGCCCGGCCGCACCGCCTCCGGCCCGCGGGAATCGTAGCCGGCGACGGAGCAGTAGATCAGGCCGGGATTGAGCGCGCTCAGCGCCTCGTAGCCGATGCCGAGCTTATCGGCGCCGCCGGTCTTGAAGTTCTGGATCAGCACGTCGCAGCGCGCCGCAAGATCGCGGATGACGGCGAGGCCTTCCGGCTGGCCAAGATCGACGCCGATGGCGCGCTTGTTGCGGTTCACCGCATTGAAATAGCAGGTGTTGGCCTCGCCCAGCCGCATGCCCCAGTCGCGGGTGTCGTCGCCGCGGCCGGGATGCTCGACCTTGATCACATCGGCGCCGAGATCGGCCAGCACCTGCCCGCACCAGGGGCCGGCGAGAATGCGGGAGAGATCGAGAACCCGGATGCCGTACAGCGGCAGGTCGGTAGCGTTCATGCGCCCATGACTCCTTCGAGGCTCCGCGCCAGCGCGATCAGCCGCGGGCGGACCTCGTCCATCAGAAAGTCCTGCGGCAGGATCACGGTCGGCGCGCCGCAGTTCAGCGACATTGGCGGCAATCCGCCGCCGGGATGGAAGCCGACGGCGATGGCGCTCACGGTCGGCTGCCACTCGCCGAAGGAAAGGGCGCAGCCGAAGCGCGCGTAATCGGCGAGAGCGTGATCGACGCCCTCGCGCAGCTTGGGCCAGGCGGTCTCGTCGAACGAGCGGATATCGTCGAGAATCGCCTGCCGCTCGTCCGGCGCGCTGACCGCGAGAAAGGCCCGTCCCATGGCGCTGCGGGCCATGGACAGGCGCGAGCCGGTATCCATGTTGAGCGCGATGGCGACGTCGCCGCGCGCGCATTCGATATAGCGCATGCTCAACCGATCGCGGACGCCGAGGCCGACGGTCGCGTTGGAGAAGGCCGCGAGCGCGCGCATTCCCGGCCTTGCAAGATGGCGGACGTCCAGCCCCGCCAACGCCGTCGAACCCAGCGCAACCAGCGCCGTGCCGAGGCGATAGGCGCCGCTCTGGGGGATGTGGTGGAGATAGCCGAGCTTGGTCAGCGTGTGAGTCAGCCGCGAGACGGTGGAGCGGGCGAGGCCGCAACGGGCCGCGATCTCGGAGTTGGCGAGCGCTTCCTCGCCCTTGCGGAAGCAGGCCAGCACGTCGAGCCCACGCGCCAGCGCCGTGACGAAGTGACGGTCCTCCTTCAGCCCGGCGAGATCGTCCGCTTCCGCATCCGGCCTGTCGTCGGGGCTGGGCAGGCTCATGCTCTGCCTCAGCGCTTCATCAGGAAGGCGGCGAAGGCGGCCTGGGCCTCGGCAGACATCAGACGCTCGCCGAAGAGTCTTGCCTCGGCCGCGATCGTCTCCGTCACCTGGGCGCGGTGGGGGCGCTTGAGCAGCGATTTGGTCAAGGCGACCGATTGCGGCGGCAGCGCGGCGAGCGCGCAGGCCTTGTCGATGGCCATCGCCAGGGCAGCGCCCTCCTCGGCGACCGCGTTGACGAGGCCGGCCTCCCTGGCGGTCTCGGGGCCGAAGGCCTCGCCCAGCATCAGCAGTTCGGCGGCCTTCTTCGAGCCGGCGATCAGCGGCAGCAGATAGCTCGACGCTCCCTCGGGGCAGAGGCCGAGCGTGACGAAGGGCATGCGGAAGCTCGCGCCCTTGCCGGCATAGGCGAGGTCGCAATGCAGCAGCATGGTGGCGCCGATGCCGACGGCGAAGCCCTCGACCGCGGCGACGATCGGCTTGGCCGCGCCTGAAATCGCGTTGAGGAAATCCATGGCGACGCGCGGACCGGACTCGGCGACGGCGGCGAAATCCTTGATGTCGTTGCCGCTGGTGAAGCAGTTGCCGGCGCCGGTCACGACCATGGCGCGAACGCCGTCATCGGCTTCCGCGCGCTCGATCGCGGCGATCAGCCCCTGATAGCTCGCCCGGTCGAGCGCATTCTTGCGCTCGGGGCGGTTCATGGTGAT
>JBKBRD010000318.1:0-4025 GCA_046292405.1 Allobosea sp.
GCCTGCGACCTGCGCATTGGCGCTCGCCTTGGGAGATTCGACATGGCGGGCAGGCGGCGCGGGGCGCAATGGCTGACGGCGTTGATCGCGCTCTTCGCTACTTTGGCGCCCTCGCAGGCCCAGGTGGCGGCGCCAGAACCGGTGCAGGCCTGTCCAGCGGACGCAGGCTGCAGCGTCGCGGGCGGGACCTATCGCATCGTGCTGCCGGCGCGCCCGGCCGGCCAACGCCGCATCGGCGCGATCATGTATTTTCACGGATACCAGGGATCGGCCGAGGAGACGGTCGCCGACCGATCGCTCCTGGCCGTGGCGCAGTCTCTGGGCGTCGCGTTGATCGCCATGGAGGGCGCGGGCCGCAGCTGGTCGTTTCCAGGCTCGCCGGCGCAGAACCGCGACGAGATCGCCTATGTCGGGCATGTGCTCGACGATGTCATCCGACGCTTCGCGATCGATCCCGGCGCCGTCATGGCGAGCGGTTTTTCGCAGGGCGGATCGATGGTCTGGTCCCTCGCCTGCCGAATCCCGCAGCGCTTCGCCGCCTTTGCGCCGATCGCCGGGGCGTTCTGGGAGCCGCTGCCCGAGCGCTGCGTCGGACCGCGGCCCAACCTGATCCACGTGCACGGAACCGGCGATGCGACCGTGCCGCTGGCCGGGCGCGCCTTGCGCAACGGCTACAGGCAGGGCGACGTGTTCAAAAGCCTGGCCATCCTGGCGCCCGGCGGCTGCACCGCGCATTGGGCCGTCGATGCGCGCAGCGCCGCGCAATCCCCCGCCTTGGCCTGCCAGGTCGCGGATGGCTGCGGCGGCGCGGCGCGGCTCGAACTCTGCCTGCATGGCGGCGGTCACATCGCAGACGCGGCCTGGATCGAACGCGCCTGGCTGCTTGCGATGCCGGATCGGAAACCGGCGAAACCGTCGGAGGCCGGACTCACATCTCCGTGAGGATGTAACCAAAGCCGCTCGTCGCGCGATTCTGAAGGGCAGGCCGCTCCCGCGGCGCGCCGGAGATGCAGCATGGGCCACGATCCGTTTCCGACGACCGACGCGACCGCGCTCCCAGGCGATCTCGTGACGGGCGCCGACCTTCTGGCCCGCCAGCTCGCAGCTGCGGGCGCGACCCATGCCTTCGGCATTCCCGGCGGCGAAGTGCTGGCGCTGATCGATGCGCTGGAGCGCGCCGGCATCCGGTTCCTGCTCGCCAAGCACGAGAACGCCGCCGGCTTCATGGCCGAGGGTCTCTGGCACGCCACCGGGGCGCTGCCCGTGCTGGTCGCGACGCTCGGGCCGGGCGTCGCCAACGCGGTCAACGTCGTCGCCAATGCCCAGCAGGACCGCGTGCCGCTGGTCTTCATCACCGGCTGCGTCGATCAGGCGCTCGCCGAGAGCTACACGCATCAGGTTTTCGACCATCAGGCGGTGCTGCGTCCGCTGGTCAAGGCAAGCTTCCGCGCCGCCCCGGGCACGGAAGAGCTGGTGGTCGCGAAGGCGATCGCCATCGCGCTGAGGGGCCGGCCCGGCCCGGTGCATATCGACCTGCCGATCGCCGTCGCCGAGGCGCGCATGGCGCAGCGCCGGCCCTTGGCTGTTCCCATCTCGCAAAAATCGATCCCGGCGGATCTCGGTCCGGCCCGCGCGCTGATCGCGGCGGCGCAGCAGCCGCTCGTCATCGCCGGGCTCGACCTCGTCAATCAGGGTGGGGCGGCGGCGCTCGATCGCTTCCTGACGCGGATCGGCGCGCCGCTCCTCACCACCTACAAGGCCAAGGGTCTGGCGCCCGAGGACGATGCGCGCGTGATCGGCGGCATCGGCCTGTCGCCGAAGGCCGATGCGATCGTGCGCCCGCTGGTCGACGCCGCCGATCTGATCGTGCTGGCCGGCTACGATCCCATCGAGATGCGCCAGGGCTGGCGCCATCCCTGGCCCGAGGACAAGCGCGTCATCGACATCGTCGCCGAGCCGCTCCAGCACGGCATGCACGCTGCGACCATGATCCTCGAAGGCGAGGTCGGCGCGATCCTGACCAGCCTGGCCGATGGGCTTCCGGCGAAGCCGAGCTGGCCGGGAGGCGAGCCTCAGGCGGTCCGCGACAGGCTTCACGCCGCCTTCGCCGCCCCGTCGAACTGGGGGCCGCATGCGGTGTTCCAGACCCTGCGCGAGGCGGCGCCGGCGGGCGTCGTCGCCACCGCCGATTCCGGCGCGCACCGCATTCTGCTGAGCCAGATCTGGGCCTGTGACCGGCCGCGCGGCCTGCTGCAATCGACCGGGCTGTGCACGATGGGTTGCGCCCTGCCGCTCGCCATCGGCTCGGCGCTCGGGTCGGGACAGCCGACGCTCTGCTTCACCGGCGATGCCGGGCTCGAAATGGTTCTCGGCGAACTCGCGACCCTGCGCGATCTCGAGCTCCCCGTCGTGATCTGCGTCCTCGTCGACGAAAGCCTCGGGCTGATCGCCTTGAAGCAGCGCCAGCTCGGACTTAAGCGCGCCGGCGTCGACTTCGGCGCGACCGATTTCGCGGCGGTCGCGCTGGCCATGGGCGGCCACGGCGTGACGCTGTCGGATCGCGACGGGTTGCGGCGCGAGGCCGAGGCCGCCTTCGACCGTCCCGGCTTCACGCTGCTGGCCTGCCGCATCGACGCCAAGGCCTATGAGGGGGCCTTCTGATGGCCGCTTCCCAGCCAATGGCGGCGAAGCGGCCGCGTGACCAGCGGCTCGATTTCTTCCGCGGCCTGACCATGCTGATCATCTTCGTTGCGCATCTGCCGGCCAACAGCTGGAACGCTTTCATTCCGGCGCGCTTCGGCTTTTCGTCCGGCGCGGAGCTCTTCGTCTTCTGTTCCGGCGTCGCCAGCGCGCTCGCCTTTGGCGGCGTCTTCGTCCGGCGCGGATGGTGGCTCGGCACGGCGCGCATCGCCTACCGGATCTGGCAGGTCTACTGGGCGCAGCTCTGCCTGATTCTGGCGATCGTCGCGCTTGCCGCGCTGTTCGACCGCGCCTTCGGCCTGGCCGAGTTGTCCAAGCAGTTCGGACCGCTCTTGCGCGATCCGCAGACAGCCCTGCTCGGTCTGGCCACCCTGACCTGGCAGCCCGACTATCTCGACATCCTGCCGATGTATCTCGTCATCCTCGCGCTCGTCCCGGTGATGATGGCGCTCAGGCCCCTGCACCCCGCCCTGCCCTTTGCGCTGTCGGGCCTGCTCTACGCTCTGGCCTGGACGAGCGGCCTCAACCTGCCCGGAAATCCGTGGAACGGCGCCGGCTGGTTCCTCAATCCCTTCGCCTGGCAGCTGATGTTCTTCACCGGCTTCTTCATTGCCATGCGCTGGTTGCCAGTCCCGCGGCTGGGCGACAGGCGGCTGATGCTGGCCCTGGGCGGCTTCGTCGTTCTCGCGGCGCCGCTCTCCTTCTGGGGCGTTCTCGAGCACTGGCCCGCAGCCCGGGCGCTGCGGGATTTGATCTTCCCCGACGCCGAGAAGAGCAATCTGCACATCCTGCGCGTCGCGCACTTCCTCGCACTGGCCTATCTGGCGCTGAGCCTGATCGAGCCGTTTCGCCAACGGCTCGACCGGGGAGCAGGCCATCTGCTCGTCCTGATCGGCAGGCAATCGCTCGCGACCTTTCTCGCCAGCGTGGTGCTGGCGCGGCTGGCGGGCATCGTCGCCGATATGGCGGGGCGCAGCGAACTCGTCGTCGCGCTGTTCAACCTCATAGGCTTCGCGCTGATCCTGGCCGTCGCCGTCGCGGTCGGCTGGTTCAAGAGCGCGCCCCGGGGCGAAGCCGGCGTCGAGAGCGGAGGCGCAGCCGAGCGGCGAGCCCGCGCCGCCCGAGATCGCCGCGCCGACACGCATCCGTGAAGCGAGTTGAACGCCGCTTGATCGGCCGCCTGCGAACTCCCCTGCAAGCGCCTCGTCGGGGGCGCCGGAATGGAGCAGCCCATGTATCACGATCTCTCAGGCGATATCGTCACGGTCGCGAACGACGCCGCCCGCTCGGCCTGGAACGGCACGCTCGAGGCCCTGCTCTCCCAC
>JBKBRD010000319.1:0-4024 GCA_046292405.1 Allobosea sp.
AGGCTGCGGAAGAGGCGGCGGAAGCGGCGGAGTAGCTTCTGTCCGTCCCCGAGCTCATCTCAAGGAGCCGCGGCACGCGGCGCTCCGTGAGGCTCCGGAGATCGCTGGACCATCCTTCGAGACGGCCCTGACGGGCCTCCTCAGGATGAGGGCTGCGAGGCGAGCGGGCGGCGGGTGGGACGGTCGGCCCGCCGGCTCAGCCGACGGTGACGCGGCCCTTGACGATGCGCAGGCCGAGCTGGCCGTTCTTGAGCGCCAGCGCCTTCTCCCCGAACACGCCGCGGCGCCAGCCCTGGAGCGCCGGCACATCGGCCGCATCGTCCGTGGCGATGGCTTCGAGATCGTCGGAGGAAGCGATGATCTTGGGGGCCACGCGCTCCGAATCGGCCACGGCCTTGAGCAGGACCTTCAGCAGGTCGAGCACCGCGCCATTGCCGCCGCGCCCACGCTCGCGCTCCAGCGCGGGAAGGGTCTTGGGATCCTGCGCGAAGCCGCGTTCGATCGCAGCCAGCACCTCCGCGCCGGCGCGTGAACGCTCGAAACCGTTGGGCACCGAGCGCAGCTCGCCCAGCGCCTCGGAGGAGCGCGGACCGCGCTGCACGACATCCATCAGCGCATCGTCCTTCAGCACGCGCTGGCGCGGCACGTCGCGGCTCTGCGCCTCGCGCTCGCGCCAGGCCGCGAGTTCGATCAGCAGCGCCAGCTCCTTCTGCTTGCGCACCCGGCCCTTCAGCCGAAGCCAGGCATTCTCCGGCCGCACCTCGTAGGTGCCGGGCGAGTTCAGCACCGCCATCTCTTCGGCGACCCAGCCGGCGCGGCCGGTCTGCTCGAGATCGGCGGCCAGCGCGAGATAGATGTCGCGCAGATGCGTGACATCCGATTCCGCATAGACGAGCTGCGCGTCGGAGAGCGGCCGGCGCGCCCAGTCGGTGAAGCGGGAGGATTTGTCGATCCGGGCCTTGGCAAGGTCGTTGGCCAGCTGCTCATAGCCGACCGAATCGCCATAGCCGCAGACCATCGCCGCGACCTGGGTGTCGAAGAGCGGGGCGGGTATCATCCTGCCGATGATCCAGATGATCTCGAGATCCTGCCGCGCCGCATGGAAGACCTTGACCACGGTGGGATTGGCCATGAGCGCCATGAACGGGGCTAGGTCGAGATCGGGCGACAGCGGATCGACCAGCACGGCCTCGTCGGGCGACGCCATCTGGATGAGGCAAAGCTTGGGATAATACGTCGTTTCGCGGAGGAACTCCGTGTCGACGGTGACGAAGGGATGGGTCGCGAGGCGCGCGCAAGCGTCGGCGAGATCCTGGGTGGTCGCTATGAGGCTCATGATCGGCTCTTAGAGCATCAGGGCGGGTGATGAGAAGACAATTCGCCGCTTTCGCGCCGCAATCACGCGACGAGGGGATGGGCGGCGAGCAGCGCCCTGCGGATGCGCGCCGCGATCTGCGCGAAGCCGACGCTGGTCGGATGAATCTCGTCGTACCATTGCCCGTTCAGCGTGCAGTTGCGCAGGTCCGCATGGACGACGCGGGTCTCGCCGTAATCGCGGTTGATCTGGGCGACCATCTCGATCTGCGCCCGATTGAACCAGTCGACGATGCGGTCGATCACCGACTGGCGCAGATTGCGGGGGACGCCGAGCCGCTCCAGCGGAGCCAGCAGCCACGGTCCGTTGCCCGAAGGGATGGCGTAGTCATAGCCGTGAATGACGGCCTTGAGATCCGGATATTCGTCGAGCGCCTGTCGCAGGATGAAGTCGAGATCGTCGATGACGCTCCAGAACTGGTCCTGAAAGGCGTCCGTCTTGAAATAATCGGGCAATTGCCGGGGCCAGGGGCGAGCAGCGCCTCGAGCTGCCCGTCGCCCAGCAGATCGTTGCCGCCGCCGCTGAGCAACAGAATATCGGCCTGATAGTCCTGCAACGCTCTGAGCAGGCCGCCCGGCGTGGTCAGGCTGTCGCGCATCGCCGAAACGACGTCGCCCGGCGTGGCCTGCGTCGCCACCGCGAATTCCCGGCCGAGATGGGCGATGATGTCTGTCGGCCCGCTGACGACCAGCTCGGTGGGATAACAAAACCAGGAATCGCCTTCCGCAAGGATGCGCGGCCCGGTATAAGAGCCACCCGCATGCCGCCAGAACAGATCGTTGCGTCCGCGATTGGCGATTCCCGCCGCGATCTGCATCGTGAAATCGCTGAGCAGCCGCCTGGCGTTTCGATCGAAGATGGACATGAAAGCCCCCCGGGGCAGCCTGCGCGCGCATCAGAAAGCACGGCCGCATGCTTGACAAGTCGCAGGTGGCGGAAGACTGACGGCCCAACCAGATTTGAACCGGACGAACCGATGCATCGCTATCGATCCCACACCTGCGGCGCGCTTCGCGAGAGCGACATCGGCGCCATTGCGCGCCTTTCGGGCTGGTGCCACCGCATCCGCGACCATGGCGGCGTGTTGTTCATCGACCTGCGCGACCATTACGGCATGACCCAGGTCGTGATCGATCCGGACTCGCCGGCTTTCGCCGAGGCGGAGGCGCTTCGCTCCGAATGGGTCGTGCGCATCGACGGCAAGGTCAAGGCGCGGCTTGCCGGCACCGAGAACGCCAATCTGCCGACCGGCGCGGTCGAGGTCTTCGCCACCGCCATCGAGGTGCTGGGGCCGTCCGGCGAGCTGCCGCTGCCGGTGTTCGGCGATCTCGACTATCCCGAGGACACAAGGCTGAAATACCGCTTCCTCGATCTGCGTCGCGAGAAGCTGCACAACAACATCATGCTGCGCGGCAAGGTGATCGACTCGCTGCGCACGCGGATGAAGAATTCCGGCTTCTCCGAGTTCCAGACGCCTATCCTGACGGCCTCTTCGCCTGAGGGCGCGCGCGACTTCCTGGTGCCGAGCCGGCTGCATCCCGGCAAGTTCTACGCGCTGCCGCAGGCGCCGCAGCAGTACAAGCAGCTGCTGATGATGGCCGGCTTCGACCGCTATTTCCAGATCGCGCCCTGTTTCCGCGACGAGGATCCGCGCGCCGACCGGCTGCCGGGAGAGTTCTACCAGCTCGACGTCGAGATGAGCTTCGTCGAGCAGGACGACGTCTTCCGCACCATGGAGCCGGTGATCGCCGGGGTGTTCGAGGAATTCGGCAACGGCAAGAGCGTGACGAAGAACTGGCCGCGCATTCCCTATGCCGAGGCGATCCGCAAATATGGCTCGGACAAGCCCGATCTGCGCAACCCGCTGGAGATGCAGGATGTCTCCGGGCATTTCCGCGGCTCGGGCTTCAAGGTCTTCGCCCGCATTCTCGAGGATGAAAAGAACCGCGTCTGGGCCATTCCCGCGCCCAAGGGCGGCAGCAGGGCCTTCTGCGACCGGATGAACTCCTGGGCGCAGGGCGAAGGTCAGCCCGGCTTGGGCTATCTGATGGTCAAGGAAGACGGCGAAGGGCAGGGGCCGATCGCCAACAATATCGGCCCGGAGCGGGTCGCCGCAATCATCGCGCAGATGGGGCTGAAGGGCGGCGACGCCTGCTTCTTCGCCGCGGGGAACCCCGACAAGTTCTACAAATTCGCCGGCGCGGCCCGCAACAAGGTCGGCTCCGAGCTCGGGCTGATCGACGAGAACGCCTTCGCTTTCGCCTGGATCGTCGATTTCCCGATGTATGAGTACAATGAGGAGGAGAAGCGGGTCGATTTCTCGCACAACCCCTTCTCGATGCCGCAAGGCGGGCTTGAGGCGCTGAAGACGCAGGATCCGCTGGCGATCAAGGCTTTCCAGTACGACATCGCCTGCAACGGCTATGAGCTGGCCTCCGGCGGAATCCGCAACCATCGGCCCGAGGCGATGGTGAAGGCCTTCGAGATCGCCGGCTATGGCGAGGACACGGTGATCGAGCGTTTCGGCGGCATGTACCGCGCCTTCCAGTATGGCGCGCCGCCGCATGGCGGCATGGCGGCGGGCGTCGATCGCATCATCATGCTGCTCGCCGGCGCCACCAACCTGCGCGAGGTCGCACTGTTCCCGAT
>JBKBRD010000320.1:0-4021 GCA_046292405.1 Allobosea sp.
CCCTCGCCGATGCCGAGCGGCTCGATCCCCTCGGTCAGCACCGCCCGCGGAACCGTCTTCACATTCTCGAAGAAGCGCTCGAACCAGCGCTCGAGATTGAGGCCGTTCCACAGCACGAGATCGGCCGATTGCGCTTTGACCACGTCCAGCGGCGTCGGCTGGTAGTCATGGATTTCCGCGCCCGGCTTGGTGATCGATTCCACCGTCGCGGCCGTGCCGGCGACATTCTGCGCCATGTCCTGCAGGATGGTGAAGGTGGTGACCACCTTCAGCTTCCTGGCGGGCGCCGTTTGCGCGGATGCCTCGGCTGCGGTCAAAACGCCGCCGCCGGCGACGAGCAGGGCGCCGCACATGCCTATGATCTGACGACGCGAAGCCATTGTCTCTCCCGGAATTCCGTTGAACGCGGCTTTACGCTATTGCAAACCAGTTGCATCTGTCAACGCTCTTGCAAACGAGTTGCGATAAGACGGTTTTTGCAACTGCCTCGCATTTTTGTTATGCGGGCTGCATGATGAGCGTCGAACAGCGCGTGGCCGTCTTCGAGGGCCAGCTCCGCAGGGCCGGCTTGCGCATGACGCAGCAGCGCCGGCTGATCCTGCGCGTGCTGGCGGAAGCCGACGACCATCCCGACGCCAAGGGCATTTTCACTCGCGCCTTTGCGCATGATCCGACGCTGTCGCTTTCGACCGTTTATCGCACGATGAAGCTGCTCGAGACCAAGGGCGCGATCGAGCGCCACGCCTTCGAGGACGGCATCTCGCGCTACGAGCATGCCGACCAGGAGCACCACGATCATCTCATCGACATCGAGACCGGTCAGGTGATCGAATTCGCTTCGGATGCGATCGAGGAATTGCAGCGGCGCATCGCGGCCGAGCTCGGCTACGAGCTGGTCCGCCACCGGCTCGAGCTGTACGGCCGCAAGCGCGGATAAGGCGCTCCAGCCCCCTCAGCCCTCATCCTGAGGAGGCCCGAAGGGCCGTCTCGAAGGATGTTCCAGAAGGTTCATGCGCCCGCTGAAGCATCCTGCGAGACGCTGCTGCGCAGCTCCTCAGGATGAGGGCTGCAGCAGCGGAAGCGTTGTCGCGCGCGCGGCTTCTACCCCGCCCGCTTGTTCTGCCGGTTGGCGATGAGGTCGTCGACCACGCTCGGATCGGCCAGCGTCGAGGTGTCGCCGAGCGCGCCGAACTCGTCCTCGGCGATCTTGCGCAGGATGCGGCGCATGATCTTGCCCGAGCGGGTCTTCGGCAGTCCGGGCGAGAACTGGATCAGGTCGGGCGAGGCGATCGGACCGATTTCCTTGCGCACATGCGCCACCAGCTCCTTGCGCAGCGCCTCGGTCGGCTTTTCGCCCGTCATCAGCGTGACATAGGCGTAGATGCCCTGCCCCTTGATGTCGTGCGGGTAGCCGACGACGGCGGCCTCCGACACCTTGGGATGGGCGACGAGCGCCGATTCGACTTCGGCCGTGCCCATGCGATGGCCCGAAACGTTGATGACGTCGTCGACGCGCCCGGTGATCCAGTAATAGCCGTCGGCGTCGCGCCGGCAGCCATCGCCGGTGAAGTACTTGTTCGGATAGGTGGCGAAGTAGGTTTCCTCGAAGCGCTGGTGGTCGCCATAGACCGTGCGCATCTGGCCGGGCCAGCTTTCGGCGATGACGAGATTGCCCTCGGTCGCGCCCTCCAGCACCTTGCCCTCGGCATCGACGATCTCGGGCTTGACGCCGAAGAAGGGGCGGGTGGCGGAGCCCGGTTTGAGCTTGGTCGCGCCGGGCAGCGGCGTGATCAGGATGCCGCCGGTCTCGGTCTGCCACCAGGTGTCGACGATCGGGCAGCGCCTGTCGCCGACGACGCGGTGATACCACTCCCAGGCTTCCGGATTGATCGGCTCGCCGACCGAGCCGAGCAGCCGCAGCGATTTGCGCTTGGTCTTCTTCACCGGCTCCTCGCCGGCGCCCATCAGCGAGCGGATCGCCGTCGGCGCGGTGTAGAAGATGTTGACCTTGTGCTTGTCGACCACGTCCCAGAAGCGCGAGATCGTCGGATAGGTCGGGATGCCCTCGAACATCAGCGTCGTCGCGCCATTCGCCAACGGTCCGTAGACGATGTAGCTGTGGCCGGTCACCCAGCCGACATCGGCGGTGCACCAATAGATGTCGCCGTCATGGTAATCGAAGACGTATTGATGCGTCATCGAGGCATAGACGAGATAGCCGCCGGTGGTGTGCAGCACGCCCTTGGGCTTGCCCGTCGAACCCGAGGTGTAGAGGATGAACAACGGATCCTCCGCCTTCATCTCGACGGCGGGGCAATGGCCTGAGACCTTGGCGGCCTCCTCGTGATACCAGACGTCGCGCCCCTCCTGCATCGCGACATCGCCGCCGGTTCGCTTGACCACGATCACGGTTTTGACCGGCGCCTTTTCGGCGGCCGCGTCGACATTGACCTTGAGCGGCACCTTGCGCCCGCCGCGCAACCCCTCATCGGCTGTGATCACCACGTCGGATGTCGCGCCCTCGATGCGGCCGGCCAGCGAATCCGGCGAGAACCCGCCGAAGACGATGGAGTGGACCGCGCCGATGCGAGCGCAGGCCAGCATCGCATAGGCGGCCTCGGGGATCATCGGCATGTAGATGGTGACGCGGTCGCCCTTCTTGACGCCCTTGGCCTTCAGCACATTCGCGAAGGTGCAGACCTCCGTGTAGAGCTGGCCGTAGCTGATTGTCTTCGACTCGGAGGGGTCGTCCCCCTCCCAGATGATCGCCGTCTGCTTGGCGCGCGTGGCGAGATGCCGGTCGATGCAGTTATAGGCGACGTTGGTCAGGCCGTCTTCGAACCATTTGATCGAGACCTTGCCGGGCTTGAAGCTGCAGTTGCGCACCTTGCTGTAGGGCTTGAACCAGTCGATCCGCCGGCCATGCTCGCCCCAGAACGTGTCCGGATCCTTGATCGAGGCCGCGTACATTTTCTTGTACTTGGCGTCGTTCAGATACGCCTTCTTGGCCCATGCGGCGGGCACGTCATAGATCGTCTCGGACATGGCAGGCGTCTCCCCAGACCTGGGCTCACATGGCGTTGCAACGGCCGTCTCGACTGACGCCGTCCTCGCCTTCTTGGCTTGCGCCATCATAAGCCCCGGGGACGGTGCGGCAAGCGCGCGGGCCTCGCACTTTCGGGGGAGATGACCCGCAGCCGGGGGAGGATCATCCGTCACGGCGGAGAGCTCTTGACCAAAGGTCATGGAGGCCGCAGGATCGCCCCCGCTTCCAGGGAGAGCTTCGGCAAGAAGCTGAGAAACCGCTGGCTGCCCCGCCGGGCAAGCGCGCGGAAATCCTTCGAACCTGATCCGGTTAACGCCGGCGGAGGGATGGATGGGCGCGGCCTGCGGCCGCCGTTCCGCGCGCGCATCCTCCCCTTGCCGGACATCCTGGGGATTTGCGCATGAAACTCATCGTCAATGGCTGCGAAACGGAAAGCGAGGCGGCCCATCTCCTGGCGCTCTGGCGCGAATGGACGGTCGATCTCAACCCGCCTCGCCTGGCCGGTTACGCAATCGCCGTCAATCTCACCGTCGTGAAGGCCGAGGATTGGGCGCGGACCGAGCTGCGGTCCGGCGACCGCGTCGAGATCATTCGCGCCAGAAGCGGAGGCTGACATGCCGGCGACGACGGAATCCTGGAGCCTGGCGGGCGTGACGCTGCAATCGCGGCTGATGATCGGCACCGCCCATTACCCGACGCCGGAGATCATGGTCGCGGCGATCGCTGCCAGTGGGGCTGAGATCGTGACGATGGCGATGCGGCGGATCTCGCTGACCGGGCCGGGCTCGGACACGCTGGAACGTCTGAGCGGCTATCGCTTTCTGCCCAACACCGCCGGGTGCGAGACCGCCCGCGACGCAATTCTCACCGCCGAGCTCGCGCGGGAGGCGCTGAACACCAACTGGATCAAGCTCGAGGTCATCGGCGACCGCGAAACGCTCTATCCGGACGTGGCGGAACTTCTGCTGGCGACGC
>JBKBRD010000321.1:0-4009 GCA_046292405.1 Allobosea sp.
CGGCCGTGAGGCCCCCCCCTCAGGATGAGGGTTTTGGCGAGGCAGGCGATGGCGCCCTGCCCCGGCACTTGAAAAAAGCTGCGGGCGCGGCCAAATCGCGCGCCTGGATTGTCCTCCTCCGAGAGCCCGCCATGACGACTTCAGCCTCTGCCGAAAACCGCGTCTTCGAAGCCGATGTCTCGCGCCTGCTGCACATGATGGTGCATTCGGTCTATTCGGACCGCGACGTCTTCCTGCGCGAGCTGATCTCGAACGCCGCCGACGCCTGCGAGAAGCTGCGCTACGAGGCCATCGCCAAGCCCGAGCTGCTGGGCGAGGATGCGCGGCTCGCCATCACCATCGCCGCCGACCCGGAGGCCGGCATGCTGGCGATCGCCGATAACGGCATCGGCATGAGCCGCGTCGAGATGATCGAGGCGCTCGGCACCATCGCCCGCTCGGGCACGCGCGCCTTCATGGAGCAGGTCGAGGCCGCCAAGGGCAAGGAAGGCGCGCAGCTCATCGGGCAGTTCGGCGTCGGCTTCTACTCCGCCTTCATGGTCGCCGGGCAGGTCAGCGTCGTCAGCCGCCGCGCCGGCAGCGGCGAGGCCTGGCGCTGGACCTCCGACGGCAAGGGCGAGTTCAGCATCGCCCCCGCGAGTCTCGACGAGGCGCCGGCTCGCGGCACGACCGTCACCCTAACTTTGCTCGATGACGCCAAGAGCTATGCCGAAAAATGGACGCTGGAGCGCATCGTCAAGGCGCAATCGGGCCATGTCCCGGTGCCGATCAGCCTGATCGAAAAGCCCGGCGCCGAGCCCTCGGCCATCGCAGACGGCGCGGCGCTGTGGACGAAGCCCAAGAACGAGATCAAGCCGGAGGAATACACCGACTTCTACCGCAGCGTCGCGGCGCAATATGACGAGCCGGCCGCAACCGTGCATTTCCGCGCCGAGGGCCGGCATGAATACACGGCGCTGGCTTTCGTGCCCGGCGCCAAGCCCTTCGACCTTTTCGACGCCGACCGCAAAGGCCGGATGAAACTCTATGTGAAGCGCGTCTTCATCACCGACGAGGCCGAGCTGCTGCCGCGCTATCTGCGCTTCGTGCGCGGCCTCGTCGACACGGCCGACCTGCCGCTCAACGTCTCCCGCGAGATGATCCAGGACAGCCCGCTGCTGGCTGCGATCAAGAAGGGCGTGACCAGCCGCATCCTCTCCGATCTCGGCAAGCTGGCCGAGGCCGACGCCGAGGCCTTCGCCAAGATCTGGGGCAATTTCGGCCCGGTCATCAAGGAGGGCCTGTATGAGGATTACGAGCGCCGCGACCAGTTGCTCGGCCTCGCCCGCTTCACCACCACCGCGTCGGCAGAGGGCCTGCGCAGCCTGAAAGAGTATATCGAGGCGCTGAAGCCGAACCAGACGGCGATCTACTACATCGCCGGCGACGACGCCGAGCGCATCAAGGCGTCGCCGCAGCTCGAAGGATTCCGGGCCCGTGGCGTCGAGGTGCTGCTGCTCAGCGACCCCGTCGACAGTTTCTGGGCGTCGAACGCGCCGGACTACGAGGGCAAGCCGTTCAAATCGGTGACCCAGGGCAGCGCCGATCTCGGCCTGATCCCGCTCGCCGACGGAAACGAGACGCCGCCGGCCGAGACGACGCCGGAGGTCGCGGCGCTGATCGCGAGCCTGAAGCAGACGCTTGCGGCGGACGTCGACGATGTCCGCGCCTCGGACCGCCTGACCGACAGCGCGGTCTGCCTCGTGGCGGCCGATCGCGGTCCCGATCGCCAGTTCGAGAAGTTGTTGGCGGCGGCCGGCCGGCTGGACGCAGCCGCCAAGCCGATCCTGGAACTCAACCCGCAGCATGCGCTGGTCACGCGCCTCGCGACGCTTCAGGACGAGGCCCTGCGCGACGACATCGCCCATCTGCTGCTGGACGAGGCCCGCATCCTCGACGGCGAACGCCCCGCCGACGCAAACGCCTTCGCCGCGCGCATGGGGCGCATCCTGGCGCGGACGCTCGGCTGAACTTTCACCCGTCGCTTCCTCGTACCGGGCTCGGGCCTTGCGGCCCGTCCCGGCATGACGGCGCGGTTTGTGCGGGTCTCAGTCGCGAGCCGCCGCCCGGTGCAGCAAGCTGCCGTCGCCATAGGAATAGAAGCGATATCCGCCTGCAATCGCATGGGCATAGGCGCGTTTCATCACCTCCAGCCCGCAGAAGGCGCTGACCAGCATGAACAGCGTCGAACGCGGCAGGTGGAAATTGGTCAGCAGCAGATCGACAGCCTTGAAGCGGTAGCCCGGCGTGATGAAGATCGCGGTGTCGCCGGAAAAGGGCTGGATCGTCCCATCCTGATGCGCGGCGCTCTCCAGCAACCTGAGCGAGGTCGTGCCGACCGCGACGATGCGCCCGCCCCGCGCCTTGGTCGCGTTCAGCGCCGCCGCCGTCTCGGCTGAGACCGTGCCCCATTCGGCATGCATGCGGTGCTCGCGCGTGTCCTCGGCTTTGACAGGCAGGAACGTTCCGGCGCCGACATGCAGCGTCACGAAATGGCGCGTGACGCCGCGCGCCTCCAGCGCCGCCGCCAATTCAGGCGTGAAATGCAGCCCGGCGGTCGGGGCGGCGACAGCGCCGTCCGCGCGCGCATGCATGGTCTGGTAATCGGCGGCGTCGGCCGCATCTGTGGCGCGCTTGCCGGCGATATAGGGCGGCAGCGGTAATTCCCCGAGCCGGGCGATGGCCCCGTCGAGCAGCGGCCCGGTCAGCGAGAAGGCGAGCGCGACCTCGCCGCCCTCGCCCTTGGCGACCACCTCCGCCTCGAGCCGCGCCAGCTCGCAGGCGTTGGACGCGCCCTCCGCATCGAAGACGATGCGTTCGCCGAGCGCGAGCTTCTTGGCCGGGCGGGCGAAGGCGAGCCAGCGATCGGCCGTCTCGCGCTTGTGCAGCATGACCTCGACGCCGGCGGAGGTTTCGCCGCGCCAGCGCCGTCCGTAAAGCCGGGAGGGGATGACGCGGGTGTCGTTCAGCACCAGAGCATCGCCCGGCCGCAGCAGGCCGGCGAGCTCGCGCATGACGCGATCCTCGAACGGCTGTGCGGCCTCGGGGCTGACGACGAGCAGGCGCGCCGCATCGCGCGGGCTTGCTGGCCTCAGCGCGATGCGGTCTTCGGGCAGGTCGAAATCGAAGAGCCCGACATCCACGATGGTCAGGCCGCGTCGGCCATCACCTTCATCGAGACGATGGAGTCGGGCTCGCGCACCGGCTCGCCGCGCTTGATGCGGTCGACATTCTCCATGCCTTCCACGACTTCGCCCCAGACCGTGTACTGCTTGTCGAGGAAGCGGGCGTCGTCGAAGACGATGAAGAACTGGCTGTTGGCCGAGTTCGGGTTCTGCGAGCGGGCCATCGAGCAGACGCCGCGGACATGCGGCTGCGCATTGAACTCGGCCTTGAGGTCGGGCAGCTCCGAGCCGCCGGTGCCGGTGCCGTGCGGGCAACCGACCTGGGCCATGAAGCCGTCGATGACGCGGTGGAAGACGATGCCGTCATAGAAGCCCTGGCGCGACAGCGTCTTCAGGCGCTCGACATGGCCGGGAGCGAGGTCGGGGCGCAGCTTGATGACCACGCGGCCCTTGGTGGTCTCCATGACGAGGGTGTTCTCAGGATCGAGCGACATCAGATCTGCCTTTCAGTGGTCGGCACACGGCCGTGGAAACGAATGGAAAAAGGTCGCCCCGCGATACTCGCTCCGAGGCTCGGCGACAACCTTAGCGGCGTACAGGCGCGCACGGCATCGGTGACGGAGCGGCCGAAACGTTCGCGCAGACCGGCATCGGTGCGCTTGGTGTCCCAGGTCAACCGCGGCTGCCCGAACAGCGAGCCGTCCCGGCGCAGGCTGAACCGCACCGTCGCCATCACGCCGGTCTCGGGACCGCTGAGGACAGGCGGCGACCAGCAGCGCCGCAGCGCCGGCGCGATCTCGTCGAGCCGGTTGATCTCCGGCCCGCTCAGCGGCTGGGTCGCCGGC
>JBKBRD010000322.1:0-3985 GCA_046292405.1 Allobosea sp.
CCTCGCGCTTGGCGCTCGCTGCAATCCCCGCGTCGCCCAGCTCAAGAAATTCGAGGAATCACCATGGATCGCCGCCACTTCGTCAAGGTCGCCGCCAGCGCGGCTGCCGCCGGATCCGTTGCAGCCAGCCCCGCCATCGCCCAGTCCCAGCCCAAGATCAGCTGGCGGCTGACTTCGAGCTATCCCAAGAGCCTGGATACGCTGTTTGGCATCTCGAGCCATGTCGCCAAGCGCGTCGCGGAAGCCACCGACGGCCAGTTCCAGATCCAGGTCTTCGCGGCCGGCGAGATCGTGCCCGCGCTGCAGGCGCTCGATGCGGTGCAGAACGGCACCGTCGAATGCAGTCATACGCTGTCGAGCTTCTACATCGGCAAGGACCCGGCTTTCGCCTTCGAAACCTCGCTGCCCTTCGGGCTGAACACGCGGCAGAATGCGGCCTGGCTGCATCAGGGCGGCGGGCTCGAGCTGTGCCGGGCCTTCATGAAGACCCACAACCTCTACACCATCCCCTCCGGCAATACCGGCGCGCAGATGGGCGGCTGGTTCCGCAAGGAAATCAAATCGGTCGAGGATCTCAAGGGTCTGAAGTTCCGGATCGCCGGGCTGGGCGGGCGCATCCTTTCCAAGCTCGGCGTGGTGCCGCAGCAGATCGGCGGCGGCGACATCTACCCGGCGCTGGAGCGCGGCACGATCGATGCGGCCGAGTTTTCCGGCCCGCTCGACGATGAGAAGCTCGGCTTCCAGCGCGTGGCGAAATACTACTATTACCCCGGCTTCTGGGAGGGCTGCGCCAATGTCAGCTTCCTGGTCAATCTCGAGAAGTGGAACGCGCTGCCGGCGAGCTACAAGGCGATTCTCGAAGCCGCCTGCGCCGAGGCCAATGCGCTCTGCGTCGCCAAATACGACCATGGCAATCCCGACGCATTGCTGCGGCTGGTCTCGTCGGGCGCGGAGCTGCGGCCCTTCCCGCAGGATGTGATGCAGGCGGCCTTCAAGGAGGCGATGGCGCTCTATGCCGAGCTCGCCGCCAGCAACCCCGCCTTCAAGACCTTCTACGATTCGTGGCTGCCCTATTGGAAGAAGGAACAGCTCTGGTTCCGCATCGCCGAGCTGCCCTTCGACGCCTTCAACGCCAACATGTCGCAGCAGATGCGCTGAATCGTCGTCCGACGGAACGGTGCAAGCCAGCCGGAAAAATCGGATTCCCCTGCAAGGCGCGATGCTTTAGGCCTGCCTTCATGACATCGCGCGCCTTCATCGCCGGCTGCCTCGGCACGAGCCTCACCCAGGACGAGCGCGCCTTCTTCCGGGAGGCGTCGCCCTGGGGCTTCATCCTGTTCAAGCGCAACACGCAGGAGCCGGCGCAAGTGTCTGCGCTGACGGCCGAGATGCGCGATTGCGTCGGCTGGCACGCGCCGATCCTGATCGACCAGGAGGGCGGGCGGGTGCAGCGGATGGGGCCGCCGCACTGGCCGTCCTACCCTCCCGCGCGGGCCTTCCTCGGCATCAACGATCCCGTGCAGCAGCGCGAGATCGTGCGGCTCTCGGCCCGGCTGATGGCGCATGATCTCAAGGCCGTGGGCATCGACGTCGATTGCCTGCCGGTGCTCGACGTGCCGGTGGCCGGCAGCCACGATGTCATCGGCAACCGCGCCTATGCTCACGAGCCGGACCAGGTGGCGCGGCTCGGGCGGGCGGCTGCGGAGGGGTTGATGGCGGGCGGTGTGCTGCCGGTGGTCAAGCACATGCCCGGCCATGGTCGGGCGCGAGCCGACAGCCATCATGATCTGCCGGTGGTCGAGGCGACGCTCGATGAGCTGCGGAGCCAGGATTTCCGGCCCTTCCGCCATTTGGCGGATATGCCGATGGCGATGACGGCCCATGTCGTGTTCACGGCGCTGGACGATCGGCCGGCGACAATCTCGCGCAGGGTCGTGCAGGACATCATGCGCGGCGAGCTCGGCTATGACGGGCTGATCATGACGGACGATATTTCGATGAAGGCGCTGTCGGGAAGTTTCGCCCGGAAATCGCGCGCCGCCATCCGGGCCGGCGTCGATGTCGTGCTGCACTGCCATGGCGTGATGGACGAGATGATCGCGGTCGCCGGCGCCGTCCCGACGATGACGGGCGCGCGGGCGCGCCGCGCCGCGATGGCGCTGGCCCGCATCCGGCATGAGCCCGAGCCGCTCGACGTCGCCGGCGCCCGCGCCCAGCTGGCGAGCGCGCTCGCCTCGGGCGGCTGAGCGGGAAGGCCTTGATCAGCACGGTTCGAACCCTTCAGCCCTCATCGGCGAGGAGCCGCTGCGCAGCGGCGTCGCGAAGTGGGGTTCAGGAGGTTCCGGCGCTCGTTGGAGCATCCTTCGAGACGGCCCTGCGGGCCTCCTCAGGATGAGGGCTCGCGGGGGTGTTGCCGGCCAGGTCGCTACCGCATCAGGGCCAGAAACCCGGCCATCGCCCGGCTCTCATAAGCGTCGCGGCGGCGGATGAAGAGGGTGGCGACGTCGCGATCGTCTTCGGGGATCGCATGCCAGCTCAGCCCGTCCCGGCTCGAAGAGCGCTCGAAGACGGCGCGCGGCAACAGCGTGACGCCGATGCCGGCGGCGACGCAGCCCATCAGCCCGTCCAGCGTGCCGAATTCCAGCCGCGCAAAGGCCGGCAGCCCAAGGCGAGCCAGCGCCTGTTCGAGACGCTGGCGGTAGGAGCAGCCGAGGCGGAAGGTCAGCACCGTCAAGCCCGGGCCGGCGGCGAGATCATGCAGGCTGGCGACGCCGGCCGGGGCGATCAGGCCGAGTTCTTCGGTAAAGGCCGAAGCGGAGACGAGATCGGGATGCGCGGCCGGACCGGCGACGAAGGCGCCGTCGATCTCCCGGCGCAGCACCGCTTCCGTCAGTTCGGCGGTGGGGCCGGTGCGCAGGCTCAGGCGGATCTGCGGATGAGCCTGGTGATAGGAGGCGAGCAGGGATGGCAGCCGCACGGCGGCAGTGGTCTCCATCGCGCCGATCTGCAGCGCGCCTTGGGCCTGCGCCTCGTCACGCGCCGCGACACCGGCTTCCTTAACCAGCGCCAGCACGCGCTCGGCATAGGGCAGCAGCCGGCGCCCGGCCTCGGTCAGCGCCATGCCGCGGCTGTGACGATCGAACAGCGGCAGGCCGACCTCATCCTCCAATGCGCGGATGCGGCCCGTGACGTTCGATTGAACCGTGTTCAGCTCGCGCGCGGCGGCGGTGATCGCGCCGGAGCGCGCGACGGCAGTGAAGGTGGCGAGTTCGGTCAAATCCATGGTCATCATGAAAACAGATGCCTTGCTTCGAAACAAATCATTTTTTCAGAAGACAAGAGCCGTCTATGCTCACGGTCTCGCCGCGGAGTGACGCCATGACCCTGACGACTCGCCTGACCCGGATGCTCGGCATTCCCCATCCGATCCTGCTCGCAGCCATGGACATCGTCTCGGACGCGCGGCTGACGCTGGCGGTGTCACGGGCTGGCGGCTTCGGGATTCTCGGCGGCGGCTATGGCGAGCGGGCCTGGCTGGAGCGGCAATTGCCGGAGCTGAGCGCCGCGGGCCTGCCGTTCGGCGTCGGCTTCATCACCTGGAGCCTGGCCCGCAAGCCGGATCTGCTGGCGCTGGCGCTCGAGTCGAAGCCCGCGGCCATCTGGCTCTCCTTCGGCGATCCCGCGCCCTTCGCCGATCAGGTCAAGGCGGCCGGCTGCAAGCTGATCTGCCAGGTGCAGACGGTCGAGATGGCCCGGGACGCTGTCGCAAAAGGGGCCGACATCGTCGTTGCGCAGGGCGCGGAAGCAGGCGGGCACGGCGCTTCGCGCGGGACCTTCGCGCTGGTCCCGGCGGTGGCAGACGCGGTTGGCGACAAGGCGGTGGTGGTCGCGGCCGGCGGCTTCGCAGACGGTCGTGGGCTGGCGGCGGCGCTGATGCTCGGGGCCGAGGGCGTGGTGCTCGGCACGCGGCTTTACGCCAGCCAGG
>JBKBRD010000323.1:0-3983 GCA_046292405.1 Allobosea sp.
GATCGTCGACGATGCGCTGGCGCTGCTGGCGCGGCCCGATTTCGAGGCGCTGTTTGCGCCGGGCTCGCTCGCCGAGACGCCCGTGGCGGGCGCGATCACGCTTCGCGACGGCACAAGCCGCCTCGTCAGCGGCCAGATCGACCGGCTGGCGGTCTCGCACAACGAAGTGCTGATCGCCGATTTCAAGACCGCCGCGACGCCGCCGCGAACCGCCGCCGAGATTCCCGCGACCACGCTGGCGCAGCTCGCCGTCTACCAGGCGCTGCTGGCGCAGATCTATCCTGGCCGGCGGATCAGGACGCTGGCGCTCTACACCGCCAGCCTGACGGCCTTCGAGCCCGAGGACGCGCTTTTGCAGGGCGTTCTTGCGGCCATGACAGGTTAGCCCTGCTTGCAGCGGCGATGCGCCCGCCTTGACCCGGCGCCTGGGCATTCATAGCTTCCACACCGAACGCAGCGCGGCTGCGACAGTTTTTCGAAAGGCGATGGCCATGGCGACCAGCAAGGTGACCGATGCAAGCTTCGAGGCCGATGTCCTCAAATCCGCCGAGCCGGTGGTGGTCGATTTCTGGGCGGAATGGTGCGGCCCCTGCCGCATGATCGGCCCGGCGCTCGAGGAGATCGCCACCGAAATGAACGGCAAGGTCAAGATCGTGAAGATGAATGTCGATGAGAACCAGGCGATTCCCGCCCAGTTCGGCATCCGCTCGATCCCGACGCTGATGCTGTTCAAGGATGGCAAGCTCGCCTCGCAGAAAGTCGGCGCGGCGCCCAAGAGCGACCTGTCGCGCTGGATCGCCGGCGCGGTCTGAGCCGATCGGCTACTAGCACGCACAACCCGCCGGACGATCCGGCGGGTTTTTTGCTGGCGGCTGATCAGCCGAGATTTGGACGCTGCCGCGCCAGCGCCAGGATCGCGTCGATGGCGAGGTGCTGCGCGAGATGGCCGGCCAGCCGGTCGAGGATGGCGTCGACCTGCGCCTCATAGGCCAGGTCGGAGGCCGCGCCGCCCAGCGTTTCGAGATAGGCTGCGCGCACCGCATCTCCCGCGAAGAGCCCGTGAAGATAGGTGCCGAGCACGCGCCCGTCCGGGCTGGCGGCGCCTTCCGCCTGATTGCCGAGCTGGAAAGGCGCGCGCAGACAGTCTTCCCCGGTGCTGCGCCCGAGATGGATTTCATAGGCCTTGCCGCTCGCCGCGCCGGCGCGAAGATGGAATTCGACCTCGCGCACCGTCTTGTCGCGGTCGAGCACGGTGTCGACCGCGAGCAGGCCGAGGCCCGGCGCTTCGCCGGCCGGGCCTTCGAGCCCGAGCGGATCGCGCACCACCCGGCCGAGCATCTGGTAGCCGCCGCACAGGCCCAGCACATGCCCGCCACGGCGACGATGGGCGATGATGTCGATGTCCCAGCCCTCGCTGCGCAGCACGGCGAGATCGCGCAGCGTCGTCTTCGAACCGGGAATGATCACGAGATCGGCGTCGCCGGGCAGGGCCGCGCCGCGCGGAACCAGTTGCAGATCGACCTGAGGCTCGGCCTTGAGCGGATCGAGATCGTCGAAATTGGCGATGCCCGGCAGGGTCGGCGCCGCGATCTTGAGGCGTGCGCCGGGCTTGCGCGCGCCCGAGCGCAGATCGAGCCCGTCTTCCGCCGGCAGCCCGGCCGCCTCGGCGAACCAGGGCACGACGCCGAAACCGGGCCAGCCCGTGCGCGCCTCGATCGTCGCCAGCGCCGGCGAAAACAGCGCGATGTCGCCGCGGAAGCGGTTGATGGCGAAGCCGCGAATCATCGCGCGGTCGGCCGCGTCCAACACCGCATGCGAGCCGACGAGGCTGGCGATGACGCCGCCGCGATCGATGTCGCCGACGAGGATGGCGGGAACGCCGGCCGCCCGGGCGAAGCCGAGATTGGCGATGTCGCGGGCGCGCAGATTGGTCTCGGCCGGCGAGCCTGCGCCTTCAACGATGACGAGGTCGGCGCCCGCGCCCAGCCGCGCGAAGCTTTGCAGAACCTGCGGCATAAAATCGCCGCGCCGGGCATAATCGCCCGAGGAGAGCCGGCCGGCGACGCGGCCCTGCAGGATGATCTGACTGCCTGTCGCGCTTTCCGGCTTCAGCAGCACGGGATTCATGTCGGTATGGGGCGCGATTCGCGCCGCCCGAGCCTGCAGCGCCTGGGCCCGGCCGATTTCGCCGCCCGGCGTCGCGGCGGCGTTGTTGGACATGTTCTGCGGCTTGAACGGGCGCACTTTCAGCCCGCGATCGGCGAAGAGGCGGCAGAGCCCGGCGACGATCAGGGATTTTCCGACATTCGATCCCGTTCCCAAGATCATGATGGCTGGCGTGGGCTGTCGCTGCATGGCCCTGCCTAGCCGCCGCGCTGCGCCGCGAAAAGCGGAATTTGCCGCGCCGTCGGGCGAGTCGCCGGCCCACGCCTGATTTGCGGGACGCCAAAGGGGCGATGTCGTCCGGCAGCCCCGGCGTGAACCGGCCCAGGCAAAAGACTATGACTCATGACGAATGTCAACAATCATCAGTCGATATAGTTGGTACGTTCATGTCGGATGCGTCGACGCGGCCGGCATGCTATGGCGCGCCCTGCCTGAAGCTCCAGCCGCAGACGACAGCCGCCATGAACCCGATCTTCTCCGCTCTGCAGACCAGCGTCTTCGAAGTCATGTCGCAGCTCGCCCGCGAGACCGGCGCGGTCAATCTCGGCCAGGGCTTTCCCGACGATCCCGGCCCCGAGGATGTCCGCCGCAAGGCTGCCGAGGCGGTGATCTCCGGCTGGAACCAGTATCCGCCGATGATGGGCCTGCCCGAGCTGCGCAGCGCCACGGCGGCGCATTACAAGCGCTGGCAGGGGCTCGAACTCGATCCGGCGAGCGAAGTCATGGTGACCTCGGGCGCGACCGAGGCGATCGCGGGCGCGCTGATGGCGTTGATCACGCCCGGCGACGAGGTCGTGCTGTTCGAGCCGATGTACGACGCCTATGTGCCGCTGGTGCGGCGCGCCGGCGGCATCCCGAAATTCGTGACGCTGAAGCCGCCCGCCTTCGGGCTGACCGAGGAGGCGCTGGCGCAGGCCTTCTCGCCGCGGACGCGCGTGGTGCTGTTCAACAATCCGCTGAACCCGACGGCGACGATCTTCAGCGAATCGGATCTCGATCTGCTCGCCGATTTCTGCATCCGGCATGACGCCGTCGCGGTGTGCGACGAGGTCTGGGAGCATGTCGTTTTCGACGGGCGCCGCCATGTCTCTATGCTGTCGCGGCCCGGCATGCGCGAGCGCACCGTCAAGATCTCGTCGGCCGGCAAGATTTTTTCGCTGACCGGGTGGAAGGTCGGGCTGGTGATGGCGGCGCCGCCGCTGATGCGCGTGCTCGCCAAGGCGCATCAGTACATCACCTTCACCACGCCGCCGAACCTGCAGACGGCCGTCGCCTATGGGCTTGGGAAGGATGACGCCTATTTTGAGACGATGCGGGCGGATTTCCAGCGCTCGCGCGATCGCTTCGCGGCGGGGCTGACGGCGCTGGACTATGCGGTGCTGCCGAGCGTCGGCACCTATTTCCTCAATGTCGACATCGCCCCGCTTGGCGAGAGCGACGATGTTGCGTTCTGCAAGCGGCTGGTGATGGAAAGCGGAGTCGCCGCCATTCCGGTCAGCGCCTTTTATGCCGAGAGCGCGGTCAAAACGATCGTGCGCTTCTGCTTCGCCAAGCATGATGCGACGCTGGATGCGGCGCTGGAGCGGCTGGGGCGGCGCCGGACCGGCTGAGCCGAATCAGATTTCGCCGCGACGCGGGGCCGGCGCCGCCTTGCTCGCCGCCTCGACGCGGGCGCCTGCGCCCGCGAGGGTTTTCTGCAGCTCCGCGGCCAGCGCGCCGAGACCCGCCTGCTGCGCCGCCTGGAGCGCCGCCATGATCTGCGACAGAGCCTGCTGGGCGCCGGTCATGTCCCTGCGGCGCAAGGCCAGCTTGACGAG
>JBKBRD010000324.1:0-913 GCA_046292405.1 Allobosea sp.
TCACGGCCGACCCTGCCGGATTCGCTGCCGATGATCGGGCCGGCGCCGCGCCATCCCGGCCTCTGGCTCGCCTTCGGCAACCAGCATATCGGCTTCTCGACCGGGCCGGTCACGGGCGAGATTCTGGCCGCGCAGATGGCCGGCGAAACGCCGCTCGTCGACCCCGCGCCCTTTGCTCCGGGGCGCTATATCGCCTGAAGGGGGTGGGGCGAGATCTCGCCGCCATGCTCGCCCTTGTGGCGAGCATCTGCGTCTTCGTCAGATCGGCCGACAACGGGAGAGGTCACGGTCGGGACAAGCCCGACCATGACGGGGCGCTCAGACCTGGCGCGCCACCATCATCTTCTTGACCTCGGCGATGGCCTTGGCCGGGTTCAACCCCTTGGGGCAGGCATTGGCGCAGTTCATGATGGTGTGGCAGCGATAGAGCCGGAACGGGTCTTCGAGATTGTCCAGCCGCTCGCCCGTGGCTTCGTCGCGCGAGTCGATCAGCCAGCGATAGGCCTGGAGCAGGGCGGCGGGGCCGAGATAGCGGTCGCCATTCCACCAATAGCTCGGGCAGGAGGTCGAGCAGCAGGCGCAGAGAATGCACTCGTAGAGCCCGTCCAGCTTCTCGCGGTCGACCTTGTCCTGCGACCATTCCTTCTCGGGGGAGGGCGTGGTCGTCTTCAGCCAGGGTTCGATCGAGGCGTGCTGGGCGTAAAAGCGTGTGAGGTCGGGGACGAGGTCCTTGATCACCGGCATATGCGGCAGCGGGTAGATCGCGACCTTGCCGGCGGTCTTGCCGTGGCTGGCGCAGTCATCGATGCCGGTGGTGCAGGCGAGACCGTTCTTCCCGTCCATATTCATGGCGCAGGAGCCGCAGATGCCCTCGCGGCAGGAGCGGCGGAAGGTCAGCGTCGGGTCGATCTTG
>JBKBRD010000324.1:922-3965 GCA_046292405.1 Allobosea sp.
CCGTCCATATTCATGGCGCAGGAGCCGCAGATGCCCTCGCGGCAGGAGCGGCGGAAGGTCAGCGTCGGGTCGATCTTCGACTTGATCCAGATGAGCGCGTCGAGAACCATCGGCCCGCAATCGTCGCGGTCGACGTAATAGGTGTCGGTGCGCGGATTGGCGGTGTCGTCGGGGTTCCAGCGATAGACCTTGAACTCCGTCAGACGCGCGGCGCCGGCGGGCTTGGGCCAGCTCTTGCCCTCGGTCAGGCGGGAGTTCTGCGGGAGGTTGAATTCGGCCATCGGATGCGCCTGCCTATTGATCTTGACGAAGAAGTCGAATGCGGACGCGGCTGTCCTCGACGGTGACGATCGCGCCACCCTCAAGTTCCGCTGCCGCCCGGTCTAAAGCCTCGGTGACGACGCTGCCGATCCGGGATACGGCGGTCGTCTCCGTTCTGATCTGGACCACGCTGGGCTGGGCTGAGCCCATCGCAGTCAGCATCGCGCCGAAATCGAGATCGGCGGTGACGATGACCCGGCTGGACTGCCGAGCCCATTCGAGAATGACCGCATCGGCAGCGTCGGGCTGCCCGACATCCAGCCAATGCAGCACATCGTGCCCGGCTTGCGACAAACGGGCTGACCATGCGGGTGAGAGGTTCATGTCGAGAAGCAGCTTCACGCGGCCGGAGCGAGGCTGATCTCGCGCTCCTGCGCCAGCCACGCGCCGTAACGGATCGCTTCCAGCACATCGTCGCGGGTCAGATAGGGGTATTCGGCAAGCAGATCGTCGATGCTCAGCCCCGCGCCCAGATTGCCGAGGATCATGCCGACGGTGACGCGCATCCCACGGATGCAGGCCTTTCCGCCCATGATCGCAGGGTCTCTGGTGATGCGCGAGAACTGGCCCATCGGCGTGATCTCCTCTGCTCCCCTCAATACACCCGCGCCTTGGGCGCGATGTACTCGATGTCGTTCGAGAGCGTGTAGGTGTGGACCGGACGGTCGTCGAGCGTGACTGAGCGCTTCTCGTCGTCGATCCAGGCGAGGGTGTGCTTCATCCAGTCCTTGTCGTCGCGGTTGGGATAGTCCTCGCGGGCATGGGCGCCGCGGCTTTCGGGACGGTTGAGCGCCGAATCCATCGTCACCACCGCCTGGGTGATGAGATTGTCGAACTCCATCGTCTCGATCAGATCGGAATTCCAGATCAGCGAGCGGTCCTTGGTGCCGATATCGTCGATGCCGGCCCAGACCTGGTGGATCAGCCTGTGGCCCTCTTCCAGCGTCTCGCCGGTGCGGTAGACGGCGCAATTGTCCTGCATCGTCTTCTGCATCCGGCCACGCAGTTCGGCGGTCGAGGTGTTGCCGGCCGCGTTGCGGAAGCGGTCGAGCCGGCTCAGCGCCAGATCGGCCGAGTTCTTCGGCAGCTCGGCCTGCTTTTCGCCGGGCGTCACGATCTCGGCGCAGCGCAGGCCGGCGGCGCGGCCGAAGACGACGAGGTCGATCAGCGAGTTGGAGCCGAGCCGGTTGGCCCCGTGGACGGAGACGCAGGCCGCCTCGCCGATCGCCATCAGCCCCGGCACGACGGTGTCGGCGTTGCCGTCGACCTTGGTCAGCACCTCGCCGTGGAAGTTCGTCGGGATGCCGCCCATATTGTAGTGGACCGTCGGTAGCACCGGGATCGGCTCGCGCGTCACGTCGACGCCTGCGAAGATTTTTGCGCTCTCGGAGATGCCGGGCAGGCGCTCATGCAGGATCTTCGGATCGAGATGGTCGAGATGCAGGTAGATGTGGTCCTTGTTCTTGCCGACGCCGCGCCCGCCACGGATTTCCATGGTCATCGAGCGTGAGACGACGTCGCGCGAGGCGAGGTCCTTGGCGGAGGGCGCATAGCGCTCCATGAAGCGCTCGCCCTCGGAGTTGGTGAGGTAGCCGCCCTCGCCGCGCGCGCCTTCGGTGATCAGGCAGCCGGCGCCGTAGATGCCGGTGGGGTGGAACTGCACGAACTCCATGTCCTGCAGCGGCAGGCCGGCGCGCAGCACCATGGCGTTGCCGTCGCCGGTGCAGGTATGGGCGGAGGTGGCGGAGAAATAGGCGCGGCCATAGCCGCCGGTGGCCATGATCGCCATCTTCGAGCGGAAGCGGTGGATCGTGCCGTCATCCATCTTGAGCGCGATCACGCCGCAGCAGCGGCCCTCATCGTCCATGATCAGGTCGATGGCGAAATACTCGATGAAGAACTCGGTGTTGTAGCGCAGCGCCTGGCCATAGAGCGTGTGCAGCATGGCGTGGCCGGTGCGGTCGGCGGCGGCGCAGGTGCGCTGGGCCGGCGGTCCGTTGCCGAAATCGGTGGTCATGCCGCCGAAGGGGCGCTGGTAGATCTTGCCGTCCTCGGTGCGCGAGAAGGGCACGCCCCAATGCTCGAGCTCATAGACGGCGGCGGGCGCGTTGCGCACGAGATATTCGATGGCGTCCTGGTCGCCCAGCCAGTCCGACCCCTTGACGGTGTCGTACATGTGCCACTGCCAGCTGTCCTTGCCCATATTGCCGAGCGAGGCGGCGACGCCGCCCTGGGCCGCGACGGTGTGCGAGCGCGTCGGGAAGACCTTGCTGATACAGGCGGTGCGCAGCCCGGCCTGGGAGCAGCCGACCGTGGCGCGCAAGCCCGCGCCGCCGGCGCCGACGACGACGACGTCGAAGGTGTGGTCGGTGATCGGATAGGCCTGGCCGGCATAGGCCGCGGTCGAACGGTTCCTGGTGATCGCCATCGGATCAGCCTCCAAAAGAGAGCTTCAGGATCGCGAAGACGCAGGCGCCTCCCACTGCGATCGCGAAAAACGTATTGGCCATGACGGCGGCGATCTTGAGGCCTTCATGATGGACATAGTCCTCGATGACGACCTGCATGCCGATCCGCATGTGCACTGCAGCCGATACGGTGAAAAGCAGCATCAGGATCGCAACGAGCGGGTGCGACAGAAGCGCCACCGCCTGGAGATGCGACTTGCCGAACAGCGAAACCACCACGCTCAGGAAGGCGATGACGAGGATGGCGTTGGCGA
>JBKBRD010000325.1:0-3956 GCA_046292405.1 Allobosea sp.
CGACAAAATTCTCGGCCCGGTGGACGCGGCCAGCCGCCAACTGCTGAAGGAACAAATCCGCTCGGCGCTGGGCGTGTTGAGCGAACGGGAACGCGAGGTGCTGGAAATGCGCTTCGGCTTGCAGGATGGGCAGGATCACACGCTGGAAGAGGTGGGCAAACACCTGGGCGTGACGCGCGAACGCATCCGGCAGATCGAGGCGAAGGCGCTGCGCAAGCTGAAGCACCCGAGCCGCAGCCGGAAGCTCAGGAGCTTCCTGGACAATTGATGCACTTAAGAGGGCGCTTCGGCGCCCTCTTCCATTTCCGCGGAGGCGGCGCGGTTGGAGAGGCTGGACGTGGCCGGCGGCGCCGCGCGCCCAGCGACGCAGACGAGCGCGCGCCGTCTCACATCCCCTTCACCAGCGCCACCAGCTGGTCCAGCGCCGTGCCCCAGCCCTGCTGGAAGCCCATCGCCTCGTGCTGGGTCTTGCCCTCCGCGTCCTTGTGCAGGGCGCGGGCGGTGTAGAGCGTGCCGGTCGCGGTGGGCTGCAGCGCCACCGAAGCCGTCATGAACCCGGAGCCGAGGGGGCGATAGCCAGGCCCCAGCGCATCGGTGAAGACGAGCAGCCGTTCCGGCTCGACCTGCAGAAAACAGCCGGTCCCGTCGTGTTTTCTCGCCATTGGGGCCTTCCATCACGGTGCGGAACTTGCCGCCTGGACGCAGGTCGATCTCGCATGCCGTCGTGCGCCAGGGCGCCGGCGTGAACCACTGCTTCAGCAGCGCCGGCTCGGTCCAGGCGCGCCAGACGAGGTGCACGGGGACTGGGACCTCCCGCTTCAATTCGAGATCGAGCGTCGGATCGAAAACGGTGATTGGCTGGCTGGTCATGGCGTTTCCTTCTCGTTGAGGGCGAGGACGAGGCAATCGAGCTGGTCGAGCCGCCGCGTCCACAGCGTTCGCTGGGAGTCGAGCCAGGTCTCGGCCGCGGCAAGCGGCTCCGGACGCAGCGCGCAGGTGCGGACGCGGCCGGATTTGGTGGTGGCGATGAGCCCGCTCTGCTCCAGCACCTTCAGATGTTGCAGAAAGCTCGGCAGCGCCATGTCGAAGGGCCGGGCGAGATCGCCGACCGAGGCCGGCCCGCGCCCGAGCGCCTGGATGACGGCGCGACGGGTCGGATCGGCCAGGGCGCGGAACGTGTCGTCAAGGCTCGGCTGGGCGCTGGACATGACATGACGTCTATACGGGCATAATAGTTAGGTCAATGCCTAACTATTATCGGTCACGATTCCACTCTTGATCCTGCTGCGCCGCCAGCGCTTGATCGCCCAGACCGGAGCCGACGCCATGTCGCATCAAACCGTGATTTCGCTCCGCACCAGCGGGCCGGGACCGTATGAGTTCACCTCGGAGGCTGCGGCCTTCGTCAGCACAGCGGGCGTCGAGACTGGCCTGCTGACCCTGTTCGTGCGCCATACCTCCTGCTCGCTGCTGATCCAGGAAAATGCCGACCCCGATGTCCGGCGCGATCTCGACGCCTTCTTCCGCCGGCTCGTGCCCTGCGCCGACGATCCGGCGATGGACTATCTCGTGCATCGCGCCGAGGGTCCCGACGACATGCCCGCCCACATCAAGGCGGCGCTCCTGCCCGTGAGCCTCTCCGTTCCGGTGATGCGGGGGCGCATGGCGCTCGGCACGTGGCAGGGGCTCTATCTGTTCGAGCATCGCGACGCCGGCCATCGCCGAGAGGTCGCGCTGCATCTTTGCCCCTGACGCAGGGACTGGCGAAAGCGCGGCGGCTTGGCAGAGGGGAGGGGAGGCGCTACCTCTCGACCAGCGCAAGCGGGAGTGCAGCATGTCGTTCTTCAAGAAACTGTTCGGCGGGTCTGGTCAGGCGGCCCCCTCCGGCCCGCTCAAGAGCGTCGAGCACAAGGGCTTCACCATCCATGCGACGCCTTATCAGGAGGGCGGGCAGTATCAGCTTTGCGGCGTGGTCGAGAAGGAGGTGGCGGGGGTTCTGCAATCGCATCGCTTCGTGCGCGCGGACCGGTTTCCGAATGTCGAGGAAGCGGTTTCTTTCACGCTGATCAAAGGACAGCAGCTTGTCGACGAGCGCGGCGAGTCTGTCTTCGGATAGTATTTTTCACCCGCCCTTCCTGCATTCGGCGTCGTCGCAGGTAGAGTTGTTCGGATGCGGGTGCGCTGAGTTTTCGTCAGCGGGCGATGCCCTAGCGCCTCGATCTCTTTCATATAATATTTTTTTGAATTCGAACTGGTTTTGTGTATTTTTTCACATTGTTTCGTTAAATTAAACTTGCATGCCGTTGCGGCAATCAACGGGTAGTGGTTTAACTCTTGTTTCATGATTTGGTCGTTTGATTGTTGTGCCTATTCGCTCATGCCGCATAATCCGGAAGTTCCATGTTTCAGGCTGCCGTCGCAATGGCTTCGTATCCCCTCGACAGGATCGCGACGGATGCTGCGGCCAGCGTGACCGCGATGGCATCCGCCGGTGAACCGGTGCGGTCGGTGACGGCGCCAGCAGGGCCGGGCGCCGCCCGGTTGGCTGGCGTGCTCGACGCCTTGCCGGTCAGCGTCATCGTGACGAATGCAGCTGGATGGGTCACTTACGCCAACCGGGCCGCTGTGCAGTTGACCGGGTGCGTCCCCAATCTCGGCAAGGACAGATGGTGCCTCGCTCACCGGTTGTTCCGGCCGGATGGGACGCCGCTGCCGCATGATCAATGTCCGCTGGCGGCGACATTGCGCGAGGGCCACCCCCTGCGCGGCGCCGAAATGGTGCTGGAACGGCCCGATGGCCAGCGGGTGAGCGTTCTTCCGCATCCGACGCTGCTGTTCGACGAGGCTGGCGCGCTGGTCGGCGCGCTCGACATGCTGATCGACATCGGCGAGCGCAAGCCGTCCGAACCCAGCTTGGCGGCGTCGACCCGGCGAGATGCGCTGACAGCCTTGCCCAATCGAATTGCGCTGGTGCAGGATCTCGCCGAACGGGTGACGATGGCGGATGGCGGCGGCCACGGCTTCTGCCTGCTTCGGCTCGATGTCGATCGTCTCAAGGCGCTGAACGACGAGCATGGTCCCGGTTTCGGCGACGCCGTGCTGCTCGAGGTCGCCGGTCGCCTGACGTCCGGGCTTCCTGAAATGCAGATCTGGCGCTCGGGCGGCGATGAGTTTGCCGTCGCGACACGGCCCGATGCGGCAGGTTCCGACGCGGCGGAATTGGCGCAGCGCGTACGGGCGCTGTTCGACCCGCCCTTCCAGTATGGGGATCGCTGCATCCAACTGGGAATGACGGGCGGCATCGCCCGCTATCCGGACGACGCCTTGGATGCGGTGCGGCTCGCGGCCTGCGCCAACACCGCGCTGCATATGGCCAAGAGCACGGAACGCGGCTCGATCCGCATGTTCGATCCGCTCAAGCAGGCGCTCGACGACGAGAAGCGTCTGTTGCGAGAGCAATTGGCCACTGCGATTGCGGAAGGCCAGATCCGCCTGTTCTACCAGCCGCTGTTTCGCCCCGATGGTTCGATCGCCGGCTTCGAGGCGCTGGCGCGCTGGCGCCATCCGGAGCGGGGCGAGATCTCGCCGGCGGACTTCATCGCGGAGGCGGAAGCCGCGGGGCTGATCGCCGCGCTGGACACCCATGTCCTGCAGAGCGCTTGTCGCGAAGCCGCCAGCTGGCGCCAGCCGCTGAGCGTCGCCGTCAACATCTCGCCGCTCGAGTTCCTGATCGGCGATCTGCCTGAACGGGTCGAGGCGGTGTTGCTGGAGACCGGGCTCGACCCCGAGCGGCTCGAGCTGGAGATCACCGAGAGCATCATGGTCACCGATGCAGAGAAGGCGCTGACCACGCTCGGCCGTTTGCGCGCGCTGGGAGTCGGCATCGCGCTCGACGATTTCGGCACGGGCTATTCCTCGCTGTCCTATCTGCATCGCTTTCCGTTGACGACGCTGAA
>JBKBRD010000326.1:0-3950 GCA_046292405.1 Allobosea sp.
GGCATGGCGCCGGGCACGAAGGCCTGGATCGCCTCGTCCCAGACAGGACGCGTATTCTGGTGGGAGGTCAGGTGCAGCGTCGGATTCCAGCCGTTGGAAACCGCCAGCAGATCGCAGGCGACCCTCTGTTCGCGTCCCGAGGCGTCCCGGATCTCGACCGAGGTCAGCGCCCGGCCGCCTGAGGCGCGGCAGACGACGCTTCCGGTGAAGACGCGGGCGCCGATCTGCGCGGCAAGCGCCGTCAGACCGGGATCGAGCTCGGTGCGCGGGTCGACGACAGCCGCGACCTGTCCGCCGGCGGCTGCAAGGTCGCGCGCCGTCGCCCAACCCTCGTCGCCGGTGGTGAAGATGACGGCCTCGCGCCCCGGCAGGACGCCGAAGCGGTTGAGATAGCTCCTCACGGCGCCGGCCAGCATGACGCCTGGCGTGTCATTGCCAGCAAAGACGATGGGCCGCTCGATCGCGCCCGCTGCCAGCACCGCCCGTCGCGCCGTAATGCGCCAGCTTCGCTGCCGCGGTTGATGCGGCGCGGGCGTCGCCAGATGATCACAGACGCGCTCGACCACGCCATAGACGCCATGATCATAGACGCCGAAGACCGTGCTTCGCGGCATGATCGTGACCTCCGGCAGGCTCGCAAGTTCCGCCAGCGCGTCTCTCAGCCAGTCGGCCGCAGGCTGCCCGCCGATCTCTCGCCGCTCGGCGAGGAGTCTGCCGCCAAGCCGGCTGTCCTCGTCGCACAGGATGACACGGGCGCCGCTGCGGCCGGCCGCCAGGGCCGCCGCAATACCGGCGGGCCCGCCGCCGATGATCAGCACATCGCAAAAGGCGAAGGCCTTTTCATAATGATCGGGATCTTCCAGCAAGGCAGCCCGGCCGAGTCCGGCGGCGCGCCGGATCAGAGGCTCGTAGAGCTTCTCCCAGAAGGAGGCCGGCCACATGAATGTCTTATAGTAGAAGCCCGCCTGAAGGGCGGGACCAAGCAGCGAATTCACCGAGAGCAGGTCGAAAGCCAGCGAGGGCCAGCGGTTCTGACTGCTGGCCTCGAGCCCATGGAAGAGTTCGACGACGGTGGCGCGGGTGTTGGGCTCGCGCCGCGCGCCGGACCTCAATTCCACAAGAGCATTCGGCTCCTCCGGACCGGCCGAGAGAATGCCGCGCGGACGGTGATATTTGAACGACCGACCCACCAGCCTGACGCCGTTGGCAAGCAGCGCCGAGGCCAGCGTGTCGCCTGCGAAGCCCTGATAGCTGCGGCCATCGAAGCGGAACGAGAGGGGGAGGGTGCGATCGATCAGGCCGCCATGCCCGCGGCGGAACGGTTGCGACGAGGCGCTCATGCAGGGGCTCCCGTCGTCGCCTGCGCCATCGTTTCGACAGCGGCAATCGCATGCGTGCGCGTATCGCGCGTCACCACCAGCCACGCATGACAACCGGCTGCGTGATACCAGAGTTCGCGATGGGGGCCGGCCGGGTTGTCGCGCAGATGGACATAGTCGGCCATGGCGACCTCCGTCGCTTCCATCCCGTGGGGGCGCCGCGGCCTGGCGTCGCCGAGATATGAGAATTCCTGGACGTCGCGGGAGCCGCAATGGGGACAAGCGATGCGCATGGATGTGTCCTGGGCCCCGTCAATGCAGGTTGGGCTGGGCGCCTGCGCCCTTTTCGTCGATGACGCGCCCTGTCGCGAAGCGATCCAGCCGGTAAGCGGCGGCGACCTCGTGAGGGGTGTCACGCGCGATCAGATGAGCGAAGCAGAAGCCTGAAGCCGGCGTCGCCTTGAAGCCGCCATAGCACCAGCCGGCGTTGAGATAGAGACCCTGGACAGGGGTGTGGTCGATGATCGGAGAGCCGTCCATCGACATGTCCATGACGCCGCCCCAGTGCCGCAGCATCCGCACGCGACCAAGGCCCGGCCAGAGCGCCATGGCCGATTCCATCACATCCTCGATCACCGGCAAATTGCCGCGCTGGGCGTAGGAGTTGTAGCCGTCGATGTCGCCGCCGAACACCAGCCCGCCCTTGTCGGACTGGCTGATGTAGAAATGGCCCGCGCCATAGGTGACGACGGTATCGATCAGCGGCTTGAGCCCCTCCGATACGAAAGCCTGGAGGACATGGCTTTCGATCGGCAGGCGCATCCCGGCCATGGCGGCGAGGCGCGATGAATTGCCGGCGACGGCGAGCGCGACCTTTTTGGCGCGGATCGGTCCGCGCGTGGTCTCGACGCCGATGACGCGGCCGTTGTCGATCGACAGCCCGGTCACCTCGCAATTCTGGACGATATCGACGCCGCGCCTGTCGGCGGCGCGGGCATAGCCCCAGGCGACGGCGTCGTGGCGCACCGAGCCGCCGCGCTTCTGCAGCAGCCCACCCTGGATCGGGAAGCGGCCATCCGCATAGTTCAGGAACGGGACCATCGCCCGGACCTGCTCGCGGTCCAGCAGCTCGGCGTCGACGCCGGCCAGCCGCATGGCATTGCCGCGGCGGGCGAAGGCGTCGCGCTGGGCGTCCGAATGGAAGAGGTTGAGCACGCCGCGCTGGCTGACCATGGCGTTGTAGTTGATGTCCTGCTCCAGCCCCTCCCAGAGCTTGAGCGAGAGCTCATAGAAGGGTGTGTTGCCGGGCAGCAGATAGTTCGAACGGATGATCGTGGTGTTGCGCCCGACATTGCCGGAGCCGATGTAGCCTTTTTCGATCACCGCGACATTGGCGACGCCGTGCTGGCTGGCCAGGTAATAGGCCGTGGCCAGGCCGTGACCGCCACCGCCGATGACCAGGACGTCGTATGCGGGTTTGGGCGCCGCATCGCGCCATGCAGGCGTCCAGCCGAGATGGCCCTTCAGCGTCTGCGCGGCCAGTGAGAAAATGGAATAGCGCATCGGCGATCCCGGTTGCATCGACGTTGTTCAGGAGGGGCGTCGCAACCTGACGTGGCCAGTTGCGACATGACCCTTGTGTCTTGGAGATTGCCGGACATAGGCTCGGCAACATGACTGACAGCGACGCCGGATTGATCGTGAGCGACAGTGAGCGGCCGACCCATGTCGGCTTCCTGCTGATCCCGGATTTTGCGTTGCTGGCCTATGCCTCGGCGATCGAGCCGCTGCGCGCCGCCAACCGGCTATCGGGCCGTGGCCTTTATCGGTGGAGCCATGTTTCGATAGACGGGCGTCCGGCTCCCGCTTCGAACGGCGTCAGCATCGAGGCCGATTGCGGGATCGGGGAGGAGGGGCGCTTCGACTATGTAGTCGTCTGCGCCGGCGGCAATCCCGCCGCCTTCCAGCATGGCCCGACCTTCTCGTGGCTGAGGCAATTGGCGCGGCGCGGCGTCCGACTGGGCGGCGTCTCAGGAGGGCCTTATGTGTTGGCGCGCGCCAATGTGCTGTCGGGGTATCGCTTCACCATCCATTGGGAACATGCGCCGGCGTTTCTCGAAGATTACCCGGAACTGGACTTGCGTCGCTCGCTCTACGAGATCGATCGCGACCGTCTGACCTGCAGCGGCGGCACGGCGCCGCTGGACATGATGCACGCCGTCATAGCCCGAGAACATGGCAGCGAACTGGCCCTGGCAGTGAGCGAATGGTTCCTGCAGACGCATGTGCGCGAGGGCGGCGGGCCCCAGCGCATGCCGTTGCGCGAGCGGCTCGGAATAAGCCATGCGCCCCTGCTGCGCGTTGTAGGCCGCATGGAACAGAGCCTGGAAAATCCGCTTGGCCGGGGGGAGCTGGCGCGCATGGCCGGAGTCTCGCTGCGCCAGCTCGAACGGTTGTTCCGGCTGCATCTAGGCCGCTCGCTTGGCGAGCACTATCTCGGCCTGAGGCTTGATCGGGCCCGCGAACTGCTGCGCCAGACGACGCTTTCGGTGCTGGAGATCGCTTTGGCATGCGGATTTGCCAGCGCAAGTCATTTTTCGCGCGCCTATCGTCTGCGCTTTGGCCGCGCTC
>JBKBRD010000327.1:0-3948 GCA_046292405.1 Allobosea sp.
GGCCATGGCGTTCTTGGCCGGCTGCTGGCCCGCACGGCGGTGGCGCTGGGCGCTGCCCCGACGGTGTGGGAGAGCAATCCCCTGCGCGCGGCCGGCGCCGAAGGCTACGCGGTGAGTACGGCCGAGGCCGACAGCCGCAAGGATTACCGCGCGATCTACGATGTCAGCGGCGACGCTTCGCTGCTCGACACGCTGATCGGAAGGCTGGCCCCTGGCGGCGAGATCGTTCTCGCGGGCTTCTACGACCAGCCGATCTCCTTTGCCTTTCCCCCCGCTTTCATGCGTGAGGCGCGTCTGCGCATCGCCGCCGAATGGCGCCAGTCCGACCTGCAGGCCGTCACCGCGCTGATCGCGGCGGGCCGGCTGTCGCTGGAGGGGCTCATCACGCATCGCGAAGACGCGAGCCAGGCGCCCCGCGCCTACCGCACCGCTTTCGGCGATCCCGCCTGCCTCAAAATGATCCTGGACTGGAGACGCTGCGCATGAACATCCAGATCCGGAACCCCGTCCCTTCGCCGGCCGCCGCCATGGCGCAGCGCCTGCGCGAAGAAGCGGCCCAGCCGCAGGACGCGGTCGTCACCGCCGCGCCGACCAAGGAAACGCAGATCATCGCGATCTACGGCAAGGGCGGCATCGGCAAATCCTTCACTTTGGCCAATCTCAGCTACATGATGGCGCAGCAGGGCAAGAAGGTCCTGCTCATCGGCTGCGACCCCAAGAGCGACACCACCTCGCTGCTTTTCGGCGGCAGGGCCTGCCCCACCATCATCGAGACCTCCTCCCGCAAGAAGGCGGCGGGCGAGGAGGTCAAGATCGGCGATGTCTGCTTCAAGCGCGACGGCGTCTACGCCATGGAGCTCGGCGGCCCGGAAGTCGGGCGCGGCTGCGGCGGACGCGGCATCATCCACGGCTTCGAATTGCTGGAGAAGCTCGGCTTCCATGAGTGGGGCTTCGATTTCGTCCTGCTCGACTTCCTCGGCGACGTGGTCTGCGGCGGCTTCGGCCTGCCGATCGCCCGCGACATGTGCCAGAAGGTCATCGTCGTCGGCTCCAACGACCTGCAATCTCTTTATGTGGCTAACAATGTCTGCTCGGCGGTCGAATATTTCCGCCGGCTCGGCGGCAATGTCGGCGTCGCCGGCATGGTCATCAACAAGGATGACGGCACCGGCGAGGCCCAGGCCTTCTGCGACGCGGTCGGCATCCCCGTGCTGGCCGCCATCCCGGCCAATGACGACATCCGCCGCAAGAGCGCCAATTACGAGATCATCGGCCGGCCGGGCGACGCCTGGGCGCCGCTGTTCGAGGAGCTCGGCCTGAACGTCTCGGAAGCGCCGCCGGTGCGGCCCAACCCGCTGTCGCAGGATGCGTTGCTCAGCCTGTTCTCCAGCGAAAGCACCGGGCGCGACGTCGTGCTCGTGCCGGCCACGCTGGAGGATATGTGCGGCCCCTCCGCGCTGAAGAAGGCGACCCTCGAAGTCGTCTACGACCAGGTCTGAGGCGCGTCATGACAGTCCATCAGCCGCTCCCGCCCTATGGCGCCCATCCCGAGGAGAGCGTTCTCGCGGCCGCCCCGCAGGGTGCGGGCCTGCAGAAGGCGGGCGACGGCATCGGCTGTCATTCCGGCAAGGATGCGCTGCGCGAGGCCGCCTCCGCCGCCGGCAATGGCGAGATGCTGGAGCGCTACGCCAAGGACTATCCGGTCGGCCCCCACGACAAGCCGCAGAGCATGTGCCCCGCCTTCGGCTCGCTGCGCGTCGGCCTGCGCATGCGCCGCACCGCGACGGTGCTCTCAGGCTCCGCCTGCTGCGTCTACGGGTTGACCTTCACCTCGCATTTCTACGGGGCCCGCCGCAGCGTCGGCTATGTGCCCTTCAATTCGGAGACTCTGGTCACCGGCAAGCTGTTCGAGGATATCCGCGAGGCGGTGTTCCAGCTCGCCGACCCCGCGCTCTACGACACCATCGTCGTCACCAATCTCTGCGTGCCCTCCGCCTCCGGCGTGCCGCTGCGGCTGCTGCCCAAGGAGATCAACGGCGTCCGCATCATCGGCATCGACGTGCCCGGCTTCGGCGTCCCCACCCATGCCGAGGCCAAGGACGTGCTCGCCGGGGCGATGCTGGCCTATGCCCGCAAGGAGGCCGAGGCCGGCCCGGTCCAGGCCCCGCGCGCCGGCAAGGCCGAGCGCCCGACCGTCACCCTGCTCGGCGAGATGTTCCCGGCCGATCCCGTCGGCATCGGCATGCTGCTGGCCCCGCTCGGGCTGGCCGCCGGGCCGGTCGTGCCGACGCGCGAATGGCGCGAACTGTATGCGGCGCTGGATTGCGCCGTCGTCGCCGCCATCCACCCCTTCTACACCGCCTCGATCCGCGAATTCGAGGCGGCCGGGCGCAGCATCGTCGGCTCCGGCCCGGTCGGGGTCGAGGGCACAGCGGCCTGGCTCGCCGCCATCGGCGCCGCCTGCGGCGTGCCGGCCCCGCTGGTCGAATCGGCCCAGAACGCCATTCTGCCGGCGATCAAGGCCGCGCTCGCCGCCAAGCCGATCAAGGGCCGCATCACCCTGTCGGGCTATGAGGGCTCGGAGCTGCTGGTGGCGCGCCTGCTGGTCGAGAGCGGCGCCGATCTGCGCTATGTCGGCACCGCCTGCCCGCGCACCCCCTGGTCGGAGCCCGATCGCGCCTGGCTCGAAGAGCGCGGCGTGCTCGTCAATTTCCGCGCCACGCTGGAGCAGGATCTGGCGGCGATGGCCGAGTTCTCGCCCGATCTCGCCATCGGCACCACCCCCGTTGTGCAGGCGGCCAAGCAGAAGGGCATACCCGGCCTCTATTTCACCAATCTGATTTCGGCCCGGCCGCTGTTTGGGCCGGCCGGCGCCGGCTCGCTCGCCCAGGTCGTCAACGCCGCCATCGGCAATAAGGGCCGCATGGACGCGATGCAGAGCTTCTTCGACGGCGTCGGCGAGGGGGACAATGCCGGCATCTGGCAGGACACGCCGAAGCACCATCCGGATTTCCGCGACAAATTCGCCAGACGGGCCGCCAAGGCCAAGGCGATGGCCGAGGAGATTCCGTGATGCTGGTCCAGGATCACGATCGCGCCGGCGGCTATTGGGGGGCGGTCTACGTCTTCTGCGCCATCAAGGGCCTGCAGGTGGTCATCGACGGCCCGGTCGGCTGCGAGAACCTGCCGGTCACCTCGGTGCTGCACTACACAGATGCTTTGCCGCCTCACGAACTCCCCATCGTGGTGACGGGGCTGGGCGAGGAAGAGCTCGGCCAGCATGGCACGGAAGGCGCGATGAAGCGCGCCAATGCGGTGCTGGATCCGCATCTGCCCAGCGTCGTCGTCACCGGCTCCATCGCCGAGATGATCGGCGGCGGCGTCACGCCCGAAGGCACCAACATCCAGCGCTTTTTGCCGCGCACCATCGACGAGGACCAGTGGCAATGCGCCGACCGCGCGCTGTTCTGGCTCTGGAACGAATACGGCGCCAAGCGCGGCATCGTGCCCAAGGCCAAGCCCCGCAAGGAGGGCGCGCGCCCGAAGGTCAACATCATCGGCCCGGCCTATGGCATGTTCAACATGCCCTCCGACCTGGCCGAGATCCGCCGCCTGGTCGAGGGCATCGGCGCCGAGGTCCATATGACCTTCCCGCTCGGCAGCCATCTCGCCGAGGTGCAGCGCCTGGCCGACGCCGAGGTCAATATCTGCCTCTACCGCGAATATGGCCGGCTGCTCTGCGAGGCGCTCGACCGCCCCTATCTGCAGGCCCCGGTCGGGCTGCATTCCACCACCGCCTTCCTGCGCTCGCTCGGCGAATTGCTCGGGCTCGATCCCGAGCCCTTCATCACCCGCGAGAAGCACAGCACGATCAAGCCGCTCTGGGATCTCTGGCGCTCGGTCACACAGGATTTCTTCGGCACGGCGAGCTTCGCCATCGTCGCCAAC
>JBKBRD010000328.1:0-3927 GCA_046292405.1 Allobosea sp.
CTTCGCTCGCTCGAAAGACCACTCATGCACGATCAGCGCATCTCGATCGGCCTCATCGGCGCCGGCATCATGGGCGAGCGCCTGTTGCGCGCCATTCTCGAGCAGACGCCCGATCAGCTGCGCGTCTCCGGCGTCTTCGACCCCTCCCCGGCGGCGATGGCGCGCATGGCGGCAGCCTGTCCGGACATCCCGCAGATGGTCAGCGCGGCGGCGCTGATCGGCGCCAGCGACTGCGTCTACATCGCCTCCCCGCCCGCCTCGCATCTCGGCCATGCCCGCGCGGCGGTCGCGGCCGGCAAGACCGTGTTCTGCGAAAAGCCGCTTGCGGTCGACGTCGCCGACGCCCGCGCCTTCGTGGCGCTGGCGGGCGCGCGTGGGGCGGTCAACTTCCCCTTCGCCTCCTCTCCGGCGGTCGCGACGCTGCGCCAGTGGATCGCGGAGGGTTGCGTCGGCCAGCCGCACCGAATCAGCATCGAGGTCGCCTTCGCCGCCTGGCCGCGCTCCTGGCAGGTCGATGCGGCGGGCTGGCTCGACCGCCCGGCCGAGGGCGGCTTCACCCGCGAAGTCGTCTCGCACTTCCTGTTTCTCGCCCGCCGTCTCTACGGCCCGCTGCAGGGGCTGACGGCGAGCGCGAGCTTTCCGGAAGCGGGCCATGCCGAACGCTCGATCGAAGCGACATTGCGGGCCGGCGAAGTGCCGGTGACGCTGAGAGGGCGCGTCGGCGGCACGACCAAGGACGATCACAATATCTGGCTGCTGGAAGGCGATGGCGGGGCGGTGCGCCTGTGCGACTGGTCCAACGCCGAGCGCCGCCGTCCCGATGGCGTCTGGGAACGCGCGGCCGACGCGCTGCCGCAGGAGCAGGCGCGTCCGCTGGCGCTGAAGCGCCAGCTCGAGGCCGTCGTGCGGTTGACATGCGGCGAGGCGCACCACCTCGCCACGCTCGACGAGGCGCTGAACGTCCAGGAGATCGTCGAAGCGATCCTGTCCAGCGGTCGGCCCGGCTAGGGCGCACTTGCGGAGAACCGCGCTGGCGGCGCAGTCTGTGCGAAGACGAAGAAGGAACCAGCGCCATGCGCTTTGCCCCATCGCTTGTCCTGGCCGCGCTGGCGCTCGGCATGGCCGGCAGCCCGCACCCGGCGCGGGCGCAGAGCTGCGAAGAACTCTGGTACGCGCGCAATGAGATCTACAAGGCCCAGGGCTATTGCTTCAGGACCAGCCAAGCCATCAACGCGTTCGGCAATGCCGGCTGCGTCTATGACGAGATGGCCGATGTGCCGCTCTCGGCCGCCCAGCGCCGCACCATTGCGGATATCCAGCGCGAAGAGCGCGCCAGACGCTGCCCCCGCTGAGCCCAGCGCCGAGAGGTCGCGGGCGATAGCTGTGGAAGGTTCGCCGCAGCGCGACATGGCGCGACGCCAGCCGTGCTAGAACCCCGCTCCACCCCATCAAGACGAGGCGACGCGACCCCGGCATGACCACGGCTATCGACATGGGGACCGCCCAGGGCGGCGAACCGGCCTTGCTCGATCTCGCCGAATTGCTGGCGACGCGGCTTCTGGTGCAGGGCAATTCCGGCTCGGGCAAATCGCATCTGCTGCGCCGCCTGCTCGAACAGAGCGCGCCGCTGGTGCAGCAGGCGGTGATCGATCCCGAGGGCGATTTCGTCTCGCTCGCCCAGCAATTCGGCCATGTCGTCGTCGACGCCGAATGCGGCGAGGCGGAATTGCAGCGTGTGGCGCTGCGCGTGCGCCAGCACCGGGTCTCGGTGGTGCTGAACCTCGAAAATCTCGAAGCCGACGAGCAGCTGCGCGCCACGGCGGCGTTTCTCGGCGGGCTGTTCGACGTCGATCGCAGCCTGTGGTTCCCGATGCTGATCGTCGTCGACGAGGCCCAGCTCTTCGCCCCCGTCATGGCCGGAGAAGCCTCCGACGAGGCCCGCCGGCTGTCGCTGGGCGCGATGACCAACCTGATGTGCCGCGGCCGCAAGCGCGGGCTGGCCGGAGTCATCGCCACGCAGCGTCTCGCCAAGCTCGCCAAGAACGTCGCGGCCGAGGCCTCGAACTTCCTGATGGGGCGCACCTTCCTCGCCATCGGCATGGCCCGCGCCGCCGATCTGCTCGGCATGGACCGCAAGCAGGCGGAGATGTTCCGCGACCTCGAGCGCGGCCAGTTCGTGGCGCTGGGGCCGGCTTTGTCGAAACGCCCGCTGCCGCTGCGCATCGGCCCCGCCACCTCGGTCGATCGCGGCGGCGCGCCAGGGCTGATGCCGCTGCCCGAGCAGGCGCCGGAAGAGGCCGGCCGGCTCATCTTCACCGCCGGCGCCGACGAGGCGCCCGTCACCAATTGGACGGCGCGCCCTGCGCCGCGCCCGCGCCCGCCCGCCAATGACGTGTTGCGCCAGATCGAGAGCTACCGCCCCGCCCCGGCCCCCGAGCCGGAACCCGAGATCCCGATGGAGCCGGAGGAGCGCGAGGCGATCATGGCCGAGATCCTGCGCGAGCTGATGGCTGACCCGGAAGCGCGCCAGCGGCAGATGGCGGTGCTCTATCAGGACTTCACCGTGCGCTGCCGCATGCGCCGCCTCGGCCGCCAGAGCCTGAGCCTGGAGGATTTCCGTCGCCGCCTCGCGGTCGCGCGCGCTGGCGCCAGCGAGGAAGTCGCGGCCTCGCAGGCCTGGCAGCAGGCGCTCGACGCCTCGACCAGCCTGCCCGAGGATCTGCAGGGCCTGTTCCTCTATATCGCCCGCTCGGCGATCGAGCGCCTGCCCTGCCCCGGCGATGCGGAGCTCGCCGGCGTCTATGGCAGCCATTCGCCGAGTCGGGCGCGCCGCCTGATCGGCTATATCGAGGAGCGCGGGCTCATCGTCTGCCACACCGATTTCCGCGGCCAGCGCACCCTCGCCTTGCCGACGCTGGGGCTGGAGACGATGCCTGGCCTGGCTCAGCCGCGCATGGCCGGGATGCCGCGCGGGCTGAGGGGCTAACGCGCTCGCCTCAGTGCTGCGCCTTGACCGGGATATGCGCCGTCATCTTGTCGACCCAGGCGATGCCGATCGCCGAGAGGATGAACACGACGTGGATCATCGTCTGCAGCAGCACGCCTGTCGTGGTGTAGGTCGTCACGGTCGCGCCGCCGATATTGCCGGCCTCGATGAAGGTGCGCAGCAGGTGGATCGATGAAATCCCGATGATCGCCATGGCCAGCTTGATCTTGAGCACGCTGGCGTTGACATGGCTCAGCCATTCCGGCTGGTCGGGATGCCCTTCGAGCCGCAGTCGCGACACGAAGGTCTCATAGCCGCCGACGATGACCATGATCAGCAGGTTCGAGATCATCACCACGTCGATCAGCCCCAGCACCACCAGCATGATCTGCTGCTCGCCGAACGAGGCTGCATGGGTGAGCAGGTGCCAGAGCTCCTTCAGGAACAGGAAGACGTAGACGCACTGCGCCACGATCAGCCCGAGATAGAGCGGCAGCTGCAGCCAGCGCGAGCCGAAAATGATAAAGGGTAGCGGCTTCATGGCGACGCGCTCGATGCGCGCGGGATCGGGGGAAGAGCTCATGGCGGGATCGGTCCGGGCTGGCGATGGTGCGACGCCGCATGGCGTCGGCGCCAGCTAGATGGGCAGGACTTCGTGCGGGCGCAAGCGTGTTTTCGCGGGAACGATGGATCGAACCGCGCGTTACCCAGAATACGTCGCAACGGGGCCGCAATCCTGGCAGTAGAATGACGGCGACGCCGTCGTCGGCAATGGAGGGCCGGCCTTCCAGTCCGGAACGGCCGCCGCTAGACTGACGAAGCGTGCTGGAAAGCCCAGACTGCGTCCGTCAGCTCCGGAGAGGAAAAGGAATTCGCCATGAAGACAACCCTCACCCTTGCAGCCGCCCTGGTCGGCGGGACGCTGATCGCCGGCGCCGCAT
>JBKBRD010000329.1:0-2395 GCA_046292405.1 Allobosea sp.
GAAGGCCAGTTCCTTGGGCAGGCGCACGGCCTGGCTGCGGTTGGTCATGAACAGTTTCGTCGTCGCTACCATCGCGCTTCTCCGTATATCCCAGAGGGATATACATACGCCGCCGTGCTCGCGGCGGCAAGGCTGGCAGCGGCAAGGCTCTCGCGCGATGCGACCGCGGCCATCACCCAGGCCCCACCGCGCCCTTGCGCTCGACGATCAGGCCGTAATGCTCCGGCTCGCGATGGCGCTCGAACGCGAAGGTCGAGGCCTTGTAGCTCTTGCCGAGGTCGAGGTCGCAGCGGGCGACGACAAGCTCGTCATCCTCCGTCACCGCCTGCGCCACCACCTCTCCCGTGGGGGCGATGATGCAGGAGCCGCCGATCTGGTCGACGCCGGCTTCCAGCCCGGCCTTGGCGACGCCGACGACCCAGGTCGCATTCTGATAGGCGCCGGCCTGCATCACCAGCTGGTTGTGGAAGTTGCCGAGCCGGTCATGATCCGGGGCCGGCGGATTGTGCTTGGGCGTGTTGTAGCCGAGCACGATCATCTCGACGTTCTGAAGGCCCATGACGCGATAGCTCTCGGGCCAGCGACGATCGTTGCAGATCATCATGCCGAGATTGGCGTCCATCGTCCGCCAGACCTTCCAGCCGAGATTGCCGGTCTCGAAATAGCGCTTTTCCAGGTTCTGGAAGGCGTTCTGCGGCTTGTGGTCGGGATGCCCCGGAAGATGGATCTTGCGGTATTTGCCGATGATGGCGCCGCTCTTGTCGACCAGGATCGCCGTGTTGAAACGCCGCTTGCGGCCGTCCTCGATGGCAAGCTCGCAATAGCCGAGATGAAACCCGATGCCGAGGCGTTGCGCTTCTGCAAACAGCGGCGCCGTCTCGTTGGAGGGCATCGCCGTCTCGAAATAGCTGTCGATCTCGTCCTCGTCCTCGATCCACCAATGCGGAAAGAAGGCGGTCAGCGCGGCTTCCGGATAGACGACAAGGTCGCAGCCATGGCCCTTGGCCTGGCGCATCAGTTCGACCATGCGGGCGACGGCGTCCGCGCGGCTGTGCTCGCGCTGGATCGGTCCAAGCTGGGCTGCGGCGACGGTGAGGATACGGCTCATGCTTCCACCTCCTCGGCCGAACGGCCGACGATGCTGCGATAGACCTCAGGATCGGTCGCGCCTTCGGTGCCGTAGCAGAGCACGCGCGAGGCTGCGTCCAGCTTCAGCGCCTGGCGCAGGCGCGGATCGCCGGCGGCCTTGATCAGCCCGGCAAGACCCGCGACGCCCGATTCCCCGCCGACCACGCCGAGCTCCGCGAGGGTACGCATGGCGTCGGCGGCGGCCCTGTCGGTGATGGTCATGAAGGCGTCGGCGCCCTGATCGAGGATGCGCCAAGCCAGGATCGAGGGTTCGCCGCAGGCAAGCCCAGCCATGATCGTGTCGAGATCGCCTCCGACCGTGGTGACCGCCCCCGCCCTGGCCGATTCGAACAGGCAGGCGGCGGTTTCGGGCTCGACCACCACCAGGATCGGGCGCTGCGCCCCGAGCTTCTCCCAGCGATAGGACAACACCCCGGCGGCCAACCCGCCGACGCCGCCCTGCACGAAGACATGGGTCGGCTTTGCGCCTTGCGCCTCGGCCTCCATCGCGAGCACGGCATAGCCCTGCATCACGTCCTTGGGCACCTCCTCATAGCCCGGCCAGGAGGTGTCGGAGACGATCTGCCAGCCATTGCGCTGCGCCGCTTCCGTGCAGGCGCGGACGCTGTCGTCATAGGTGCGACCCTCGCGCACGACTGTTGCGCCGTAGGAGCGGATCGCCTCCGCCCGGCCTTCGCTGACGGTCTCATGCACATAGATCACGGCCTTGACCCCGGCGCGGCGAGCGCCCCAGGCGACGGAGCGGCCATGATTGCCGTCGGTGGCGCAGGCCACGGTCAGGCCCTCCTTGCCGCGCGCGGCGACGATGCGGTCCACCGCATAGGCGCCGCCCAGGGCCTTGAAGCTCTTCAGGCCGAAGCGCTTGCCCTCGTCCTTGTAGAGCAGCTGGCCGATGTCGAGCTGATCGGCGATGGCCGCGAGGTCGCGCAACGGCGTCGGCGCATAGCCCTCCCACGCCGAGATCGCCGCATGAGCCGCGCGCGCGCCTGCGAGCGAAAGGACGCCACGACGCTCGTCGCCATAGGGCAACGCCCGGTCGAGATGCGGATTGACCAGAAAATCGTGAAAGTCCGGCGTGTCGGGCATGCGAGATCGTCGGCTTGCGCCGCTCTTGTCAGGCGCTCGAGAGCGCGGCTTCAGGGTGTTTCAGCAGCGGGTTTTGCGCCGCCGGCAGATCATGCAGATGGCAGGCGGCGACATGGCCCTCCGCCATCATGCGCAGTTCCGGCTCGTCCAGGAAGCAGCG
>JBKBRD010000329.1:2405-3908 GCA_046292405.1 Allobosea sp.
GGCAGATCATGCAGATGGCAGGCGGCGACATGGCCCTCCGCCATCATGCGCAGTTCCGGCTCGTCCAGGAAGCAGCGCGCAAAGGCGTAGGGGCAGCGGGTGTTGAACCGGCAGCCCTTGGGCGGGTTGACCGGGCTCGGCACATCGCCCTTGAGCAGGATGCGCTCGCGCTTCACCCGCGGATCGGGCACCGGCACGGCCGAGAGCAGCGCCTTGGTGTAGGGGTGGCGCGGGGCGGCGAAGATCTGCTGCTTCGTGCCCATCTCGACGATCTTGCCGAGATACATCACCGCGACCCGATGCGTCATGTGCTCGACGATGGCGAGGTCGTGGCTGATGAAGAGCAGCGCGAGGCCAAGCTCCTGCTGCAGGTCGCAGAGCAGGTTGACGATCTGCGCCTTGACCGAGACGTCGAGCGCCGAGACCGCTTCGTCGCAGATGATCAGATCCGGCTCGGCGGCGAGCGCGCGCGCGATGCCGATGCGCTGGCGCTGGCCGCCGGAAAATTCATGCGGCCAGCGATGGACGGCGTCGCGCGGCAGCCCGACCTTGTCCATCAGCTTCATCGTGCGTTCGGTGATCGCGTCCTTGCCGCTGGCGAGGCCGAAATTGGTGATCGGCTCGGCCAGGATGTCGCGCACCCGCATGCGCGGGTTGAGGCTGGAGAACGGATCCTGGAACACCACCTGCACACGCTGGCGCAGCGGCCGCAGCTTGCCGGTCGAGAGCTGGTCGATGCGCTGGCCGTCGAGCACCACCTGTCCGGCGGTGATCGGGAACAGCCGCAGGATCGCCTTGCCGACGGTCGACTTGCCGCAGCCGGATTCGCCGACGAGCGACAGCGTCTCGCCGCGGTCGATATGGAAGGAGACGCCGTCGACGGCATAGACATTGGCGGTGACGCCCGAGAAGAAGCCGCCCCGGATCGGGTAATGCTTCTTCAGGTCGTTGACCTGGAGGATGGGTTCGCTGGTCATGCCCGGAGCTTTCATGCCGCCACCGCGTCCTTGGGCGAGAAATGGCAGGCGGCGATGTGGTTGGCCGCCTTCAGCTCCAGCCCCGGCGCCAGCTGCCGGCAGACATCCTGAACCTTGGGGCAGCGGCCGGCGAAGACGCAGCCCTGGATCTTGCTCTTCAGGCTCGGCACCAGGCCGGGGATCTCGGCCAACCGCTCGGTCACGCCCGTGAGAGAGGAGCCGAGCTTGGGCACGGCTCCGAGCAGGCCCTGCGTATAGGGGTGGCGCGGATTGGCGAAGAGGTCGTCGACCGACGCCTCCTCGACCTTCCGGCCGGCATACATCACCACGACCTGGTCGGCGACCTCGGCCACGACGCCGAGATCATGGGTGATCAGCATGATCGCCGCGCCGACGCGGTCCTTGAGATCGCGCATCAGGTCGAGGATCTGCGCCTGGATGGTGACGTCGAGCGCCGTGGTCGGCTCGTCGGCGATCAGGAGCTTGGGCGAGCAGGCGAGCGCGATCGCGATCATCACGCGCTGGC
>JBKBRD010000330.1:0-3905 GCA_046292405.1 Allobosea sp.
CGCCACGGGCGAATGAGTTTGTCGCATCGGCTCCCGGTCACCGGTGAAGCCGGCGCGGCAGGGTTTCTCTGGCGCGGAGGCCGGCCGAGCCCGATGCAGATCGCGATCCTCCCCGAGATCAGCGCCGTCTTCGCGCTCGTCTTCGCCCGCGTGGGGACGCTGGTCATGCTGATGCCCGGCATCGGCGAGCGCTTCGTCTTCTCCCGCGCCAGGCTGTCGCGGGCCTTCTTCATCGCGCTGATGCTGGTGCCCATGGCCCGGCCGCTGCTGAAGATTCCGGTCGACGTGCCAGGCATCGTCGGGCTGTTGATGAGCGAGATCCTGATCGGCCTCGTCATCGGCCTGTGCGCCCGCTTCGTCATGGCCTCGCTGCAGACGGCCGGGACGCTGGTGGCGCAGACCATGGGACTCGGCTTCGCCATGACGGTCGATCCCTCCGGCGGGCTGCAGAACCCCTCGATCGGCAATCTGCTGACCATGCTCGGCATCACGCTGATCCTGGTCACCGACCTGCACCATGTCGCGATCGTCGCCATCCATGAGAGCTACCGGTTGCTGCCGCCCGGCGGCATGCCGGGCATGGGCGACGCGCTGGGTCTCGCCATCCGCACGACCTCGCAGGGATTTTCGCTGGCGGTGCAGATCGCCTCGCCCTTCATCATCTTCGGCCTGCTCTTCAATGTCGGTCTCGGCGTTCTCGCGCGGATGATGCCGCAGCTGCAGGTCTTCTTCCTCGCCGTCCCCGCCTCCATTCTCGGCGGCATGCTCGTGCTGATGGTGGTGATGGGCGTGATGATGAGCGTCTTCCTCGAATCGCTTGGCGGCTTCCTGCGCCAGCTGACGGGAGGCTGACGCCGCCATGTCGGAGGACGCCGAACAGGACGACAGAACAGAAGAACCGACCCAGCGAAAACTGGACGACGCCATCGAGAAAGGCGACGTCCCGAAATCTCAGGAAATCGGCACATTCTTCGTTCTCTCCGGGCTGACGCTCGGCCTCCTCGTCGCAGCGGGTTGGTCGGCCCGCGACGCGGCCTTGTCGCTGCGCGGCTTCCTGATGAACGCGCATCAGGTTCCGGCCGACGGCGCCGGCTTCTTCGCGGTGACCAAGCAGGGCGTGCTGACCGGGTTCATGGCGCTCGGCCTGCCCTTCGCCTTCATTCTCTGCGCCGCGCTCGCCGGCGCGCTGATCCAGCACCGGCCGCTCTGGACCTTCGAGCCGATGACGCCGAAGTTCGACCGCATCTCGCCGATGGCCGGTTTCAAGCGCGTCTTCGGCAAGGAGGCCTGGATCAACTTCGCCAAGGGCCTGGCCAAGACCGGGCTTGTCGGCGTGGTGCTCTGGTTCACCTTCTGGGGCGAGCATGACCGGCTGGAGAGCTTCGTCCAGATGGACGTCCAGGCCATGCTGCCGACGACGCTGACGCTGACCATCAAGCTGCTCGGCAGCGCCCTGGCGTTGTTTGCGGTGATCGCGCTCGGCGATTTCGTCTGGCAGCGCTTCTCCTGGCACCAGCGCCAGCGCATGACGAAGCAGGAGATCAAGGACGAGTACAAGAACTCGGAAGGCAATCCCGAGGTCAAGGCGAAGCTCCGGCAGATCCGGGCCCAGCGCGTGCGCAAGCGCATGATGGCGGCGGTGCCGAAGGCGACGGTGATCATCACCAACCCGACCCACTTCGCGGTGGCGCTGCAATACGAGCCCGGCATGGCCGCCCCGATCTGCCTGGCCAAGGGCGTCGATGCGATCGCGCTGAAGATCAGGGAGGTCGCGGGCGAGCACCACGTGCCGATCGTCGAAAATCCCCCGCTCGCCCGCGCGCTCTACGCGACTGTCGAGATCGACGACGAAATTCCTGTCGAACACTACAAGGCTGTGGCCGAAGTGATCGGATACGTCTTGCGCCTGAAGGGCGGGCGCGCCTAACTCGCTGCAGCACAGGAGCGCAGATGCGGCCCGCCGCCCCCGGCCAGGCCGCCTGGCTTCGAGAACAACGGACGGAACGGCCGCAATGAGCGGAAGCACGGCGACAACCGCCATCGATCGCTCGGACAAGCCGGGCCATATCGGCATCATCCTGCTGGTTGCGGGCGTGCTGGTGGGCGCGGCGATCGCGCTCGGCTTCATCGCCAACCACTGGGCGCAGCCTCTGATCTTGGGGCTGCTCGCGCTGCTCTCGGTCGTCGGCGTGTTCGGCCTGTTCGCCTTCGCCATCGGGCTCGTCCAGTTCTCCGGCCGCGCCGCCCGCAACGACCTGACCAAGGCGATCGTCGACGGCTCCGAGACCGGCATGGTGGTGACCGAAGGCGAGAACCGCATCGTCTACGCCAACGAGACCTATCTCGCCCTCGCCAACGCCCGCGGCGCCAGCGACATCCGCCCGGTCGAGCGCCTGTTCACCGGCAGCCCGGAAGTGTCGGAGGCGATCTACCGCCTCGCCACCGCCGCGCGCGAGAACCGGCAGCTCGCCGAAGAGATCCGCATCGAGCCGGGGCTCGGCGCCCGCACCGGCGTCGGCTGGTATCGCGTGCGCGTCTCGCCGGTGCGGCGCGACGGAAGGCAAAGCACGCTCTGGAGCGTGTCCGACATCACTCCCGAGCGCGAGCGCCAGGAAAACGCGTTCCAGGAGCTCCAGCACGCCATCGACTATCTCGACCATGCGCCGGCGGGCTTCGTCTCGATCGACGCCGATGGCGAGGTCTCCTACCTCAACGCCACGCTCTCCGGCTGGCTCGACTTCGACCTCGCCCGCTTCGGCTCGGGCGGCCTGCATCTGGAAGACGTCGCCACGCCCAACGCCGCAGCCCTGATCCGGGCGATCCGCGGCCAGCCCGGCGACGTGCGCATCGAGGTGCTCGACGTCGATCTCAAGCGTCGCGACGGCGCCACCCTGCCGGTGCGGCTGCATCATCAGGTCGCCTTCGGCAGCGACGGCCGCGCCGGCCTGTCGCGGACGCTGGTGCTGAACCGGGCCTCCGGCGAAGCCGGATCCGACCAGCGCAGCGATGCGGAGGTGCGGTTCTCGCGCTTCTTCCACTCGACCCCGATGGCGATCGCCACCGTCGACAAATCCGGCGCCATTCTGCGCGCCAACGCCGCCTTTACGCGTCTGACGCTCAACGGCCCGCAGCCGGCGACGATCCAGCAATTGCTGACCTCCGGCGCGCAGCTCGAGCGGGCCTTGGCCGAGGCCATGGCCGGCCGCGCCGACATTACGCCGCTCGATGTCACGCTCGTCGGCGACGAGGGCCGGTCAGCGCGGCTCTATCTGACTCCTGTCGCCGCCAGCGAGGACGGCGATGGCGAACGCGCCATCATCTATGCGCTGGAGACCACAGCCGAGCGCAAGCTCAAGGACAATATCGACCAGGCGCAGAAGATGCAGGCGGTCGGCCAGCTCGCCGGCGGCATCGCCCACGATTTCAACAACGTGCTGCAGGTCATCATCAACGCTTCGGAATTCCTGCTCGCCAGCCACCGGCCGACCGATCCCTCCTTCCCCGACATCATGCAGATCAAGCAGAACGCCTACCGCGCCGCGGCGCTGGTGCGGCAGCTGCTGGCCTTCTCGCGGCGCCAGACACTGCGTCCGCAGGTGCTCGAGCTCGGCGACGTGCTCTCCGACCTGTCGCTGATGCTCAAGCGCGTCGTCGCCGACAAGGTGGCGCTGGATGTCCGCCAGGGGCGGGATCTCTGGCCGGTCAAGGCCGATCTCGGCCAGCTCGAGCAGGTCATCGTCAACCTCGCGGTCAACGCCCGCGACGCCATGCCCAATGGCGGCAAGCTCACCGTGCGCACCCGCAACGTCTCGGCGGCCGAGTGCGTCGGGCTGGGCTACGCCGCACTGCCGCCCGAGGATTACGTGCTGCTCGATGTCGAGGACACCGGCACCGGCATCTCGCCC
>JBKBRD010000331.1:0-3898 GCA_046292405.1 Allobosea sp.
TCACGACCTCCGCGTCGTAGAAATACAAACCCGTCACGGCCCAGTTCGATTTCGGCTGCGCGGGCTTCTCTTCGATCGATATCGCCTTGCCCGCAGCATCGAAGGCGACGACGCCGTAACGCTCGGGATCGCGCACATGATAGGCGAAGACGCTCGCCCCGCTCGGGCGCGCCCCGGCCGACGCCATCATGTCCGGCAGCGAATGCCCGTAGAACAGATTGTCGCCCAGGATCAGCACCGAGGGCTGGCCGGCGACGAAATCCGCGCCGATGAGATAGGCCTGCGCCAGCCCGCCGGGATGCGGCTGCTCGGCATAGGACAGGCTCATGCCCCAGTTCGAGCCATCGCCGAGCAGGCGCTGGAAATGCGGCAGGTCATGCGGGGTCGAGATGATCAGCGCCTCGCGGATGCCGGCCAGCATCAGCGTCGACAGCGGATAATAGATCATCGGCTTGTCGTAGACCGGCAGCAGCTGCTTCGACATTGCCAGAGTCATCGGGTGCAGGCGCGTGCCGGAGCCGCCGGCGAGGATAATGCCCTTCATCGTCGTCTATCCCGTCTGTTCGCTGCTGAGGAGGCGCTGGACGCAAGGCTGGAGCGAGCCGCGCCACTCCGGCAGGGTCACGCCATAGGCCCGTTGCAGCCGGCCGCAGTCCAGCCGCGAATTGGCCGGCCGCCGTGCCGGCGTCGGGTAATCGCAGGTCGCGATGCGGTTGACCGTCACCGGCGCTCCGCCCAGCCGCTGCCGCGTGGCGAAGATCGCCTCGGCGACATCGGCCCAGCTCGCCTCGCCCTGGGCGCTCATATGGAAAACGCCGCGCAAGGATTCGTCATCCCGTCTCGCGACGAGCTTTCGCGCCACCGCGAACACCGCATCGGCAATGTCCAGCGCGCTGGTCGGCGATCCCGTCTGGTCCGAAACGACGCCGACCGTGTCGCGCGTCTCGGCGAGGCGCAGCATCGTCTTGACGAAGTTCTTGCCGAAGGGGCTGTAGACCCAGGCGGTGCGCAGGATCGCGTGGTTTGGCGTGGCAGATGCGACCGCCTGCTCGCCCGCAAGCTTGCTGCGTCCATAGGCCGAAATCGGCCCGACCGGATCGTCCTCGCTATAGGGTCGATCGAGGCTGCCGGCGAAGACGTAGTCGGTCGAGATCTGGATGATGGGGATGCCGAGCGCAGCAGCTGCCCTGGCGACCGCGCCGGCCGCCATGCCGTTGACCCGCTGCGCCGTCTCTTCTTCGCTCTCGGCCAGGTCGACGGCGGTGTAGGCTGCGGCGTTGACGACGATGTCGGGCCGGCTCGCGGCGATGGCCTCCGCGATCGTCTCCAGCCGTTCGAGGTCGAGCGCGGGGCGGCCGAGCGCGATGACGCTTACATCGTCAGGCGCGCGCTCCAGCATCGCGCTGACCACCTGCCCAGACTGTCCTGTCACCGTGATGCGCATGGCGATCAATCGAAATAGCGTGGCAGGTCGGACAGGCGTGGGTGCTTGCGGTCCTTGTCGGACAGCACGAGCTCGCCATGCGGCACGAGCCAGTCGATGCCGAGCGCCGGATCGTCAAAGGCCAGCCCATGGTCGTTGAGCGGCCCATAGGGCGCGGTGACCTTGTAGAGCACCTCCGTATCGGGCTCGAGCGTGACGAAGCCATGGGCGAAGCCGACGGGAACCAGCGCCTGCCGCCAGTTCTGCGCCGAGAGCTCGACAGCGACATGCTGGCCGAAACTCGGCGAGGAGGCGCGCAGGTCGACTGCGATGTCGAGGATGCGCCCGCGCGCAACCCGCACCAGCTTGTCCTGGGCGAAGGGCGGCGACTGGAAATGCAGGCCGCGCAGCGTCCCCACGGGGCCGGACAACGAGTGGTTGTCCTGCACGAAGACGAGATCGATCCCGGCCTCCGCCATGGCGGCGCGGTTATAAACCTCGGAGAAGAAGCCGCGATGATCGCCATGCCTCTTCGGCGTGATGATCTTGACGGCGGGGATCGCGGTCGGTTCGACGCTCAGCATAGGACCCGTCCTCTTCAGCCCGTGCCGAGCCGTTCGCCGCGATAGGTGCCCGAGCGGATATCGCCCCACCAGCCGGGATTGGCGAGATACCATTCGACCGTGCGGCGCAGGCCCGTCTCGAAGGTCTCCTTCGGGGTCCAGCCGAGTTCGCGGCCGATCTTGCTTGCGTCGATCGCATAGCGCGCATCATGGCCCGGGCGGTCTGTGACGTAAGCGATCAGCCGCTCATGGGGCCCAGCCGGATCGGGCCGCAGCTCGTCGAGCAGCGCGCAGATGCCTTTGACCACCTCGAGATTGGTCTTCTCGTTATGGCCGCCGATATTATAGGTCTCGCCGATCCGGCCGCGCTCCGCCACCGTCAGCAGCGCATCGGCGTGGTCGTCGACGTAAAGCCAATCGCGGATGTTCTGGCCATTGCCATAGACCGGCAAGGGTTTGCCCTCGAGCGCGTTGATGATCATCAGCGGGATCAGCTTCTCGGGGAAGTGGTACGGCCCGTAATTATTCGAGCAGTTGGTCACCAGCGTCGGCAGCCCATAAGTATGACGCCAGGCGCGGACGAGATGGTCGGAGGCCGCTTTCGAGGCGGAATAGGGCGAGTTCGGCTGGTAGGCCGTGTCCTCGCGGAAAAAACCCCCGGCGCCGAGCGAGCCGAAAACCTCGTCGGTCGAAATATGGTGGAAGCGGAAGCGCGCCTGGCCTTCCGCATCGAGCCCGCGCCAATGGCGCAGCGCCTCCTGCAGCAGCGTGAAACTGCCGACGATATTGGTCTGGATGAAGGCGCCGGGACCGTCGATCGAGCGGTCGACATGGCTCTCGGCCGCCAGATGCATGACGATGTCGGGCCGGAACTCGGCAAAGATCGCCTGCATGCGGGCGGCGTCGCCGATGTCGGCCTGCTCGAACCGGTAGCGATTGCTGCCCGCAACCGGCGCCAGCGAGGCGAGATTGCCGGCATAGGTCAGCTTGTCGACGACGCAAACGCTATGGGACGTTTCGCCGATCAGCTTGCGCACCACCGCCGAGCCGATGAAGCCGGCGCCGCCCGTCACCAGGAATTTCAATGTCACGCGGGCCGGACTCCTCGATGCGACCGTCGTCAGCCGCCTGAGCGCTTGTGACCTGTCGGTGGCTTACATTCCGCGAAGAAATACGGCCAAGGCTTCGTAAACGCCATGGCGGCGCTGCGACCGACAAAGCTCTGCAAGGCCGCTGTCTTCGCGCCGGTCTTGCTCCCGGTCCCGCCCCCGCGCGATAAGGACAGGCGTCCTCGAGAGCTGCGGGCGTTGCAAAGCAGGCTGGCGATGACCTTCCACAATCTCCACACCCATGGTTTCATCCGCATCGCATGCGCTGCGCCGCGCGTCGCCGTGGCCGACCCGGCCTTCAATGTCGCGCAAACCGTCGCGTTGCTGCGCCGGGCCGATGCGCAGCACGCCGCGGTCGCGCTCTTTCCCGAGCTGGGCCTCAGCGCCTATGCGATTGACGACCTCTTGCAGCAGAACGCCTTGCTCGACGCGGTGCTCGCGGCCATCGCGACGCTGGTCGAGGAGACGCGGTCGTTGCGCACGCTCGCCATCGTCGGCGCGCCGCTGCGCGTGGAAGGGCGCCTGTTCAATTGCGGGTTGGCCATCCATCGTGGCCGCATTCTCGCAGCGACGCCGAAAACCTACCTGCCGAATTACCGCGAGTTCTACGAGCGGCGGCAGTTTGCCTCCGGCGAGCGGGCCGGGGTCGAGAGCATCACGCTCTGCGGCCAGGAGGTCCCCTTCGGCAGCGATATCCTGCTGAAGGCGAGCGATATCCCGGACTGCGTGCTGCACATGGAAATCTGCGAGGATGTCTGGACGCCCGTCCCGCCATCCTCCTTCGCGGCGCTGGCCGGCGCGAC
>JBKBRD010000332.1:0-3898 GCA_046292405.1 Allobosea sp.
CATGGACAAGCCGGTCGCGGGGCTCGGCAACCGCAGCCTGCGCGAGATCGCGCTCGGCGCGATCAAGGAGACGCAATGGGTGCCGGCAGTGGGCGAGAACCGCATCAACGGCATGATCGCCAACCGGCCCGACTGGGTGGTTTCGCGCCAGCGCGCCTGGGGCGTGCCGATCACCGTCTTCGTCGAGAAGGAGAGCGGCAAGCTGCTCGTCGATGACAAGGTCAACGCCGCCATCGCCGAGGCCTTCGAGGCCGAGGGCGCCGACGCCTGGTTCGCCGACACCGACGGCGCGCGCTTCCTGAAGCCCTTCGGCTATGACCCCGCGCAGTACGAGCGCGTCACCGACGTGCTCGATGTCTGGTTCGATTCCGGCTCCACCCACGCCTTCACGCTGGAAAAGCGCGGCGATCTGCGCGCCCGCCGGCGCGGCGACGGCGGCAATGACCGGATCATGTATCTCGAAGGCTCGGACCAGCATCGCGGCTGGTTCCATTCCTCGCTGCTCGAAAGCTGCGGCACGCGCGGCCGCGCGCCCTACGACATCGTCCTCACCCATGGCTTCTGCCTGGACGAGAAGGGCGAGAAGATGTCGAAATCCAAGGGCAACGTCACCGCGCCGCAGGACATCATCAAGGATTCCGGCGCCGACATCCTGCGCCTCTGGGTCGCCGCAGCGGATTATTCCGACGATTTGCGCATCGGCAAGGAGATCCTCAAGACCTTCGTCGAGACCTATCGCAAGCTGCGCAACACCTTGCGCTGGATGCTCGGCACGCTGGCGCATTTCAGCGAGGACACCCGCGTCGTAGAGGTCCAGACCATGCCGGAGCTGGAGCGGCTGATGCTGCACCGGTTGGCCGAACTCGGCCCGCAGGTCGAGGAAGCCTATCGCACCTATGACTACAAGAAGGTCGTGACGCTGCTGTCGCAGTTCATGAACACCGAGCTGTCGGCCTTCTATTTCGACGTGCGCAAGGACGCGCTCTACTGCGATCCGCTCTCCAGCCATGTCCGCAAGAGCGCGCTCACCGTCGTCGATCATCTCTTCCGCTGCCTGACCAGCTGGCTGGCGCCGATCCTGGTCTTCACCGCTGAAGAAGCCTGGCTGGAACGCTATCCCGAGGTGAAGGCGCTGGACGGCTCCGTCCATCTCGAGCTCTTCGGGCAGGCGCCGGCCGCCTGGCTCGATCCCGAGCTGGCCGAACGCTGGAGCAAGATCCGCCGCGTCCGCCGCGTCGTCACCGGCGCGCTCGAACTCGAGCGCGCGGCCAAGCGCATCGGCTCTTCGCTCGAAGCCGCGCCGCAGGTCTTCATCGCCGATCCGGATCTGCTGGCGGCGCTCTCGGGCGTCGATCTCGCCGAGATCAGCATCACCTCCGGCATCGCCGTCGCCGCCGGCGACGGGCCGGACGACGCCTTCCGCATGGCCGATATCCCCGGCGTCGCCGTCGTCTCCGCCCGCGCGCCCGGCGTCAAATGCGCCCGCTCCTGGAAATACTTCGATCCCGACAGCGCCGACCCGGCCTTTCCCGAGGTGACGCCGCGCGACGCCAGGGCGCTGCGCGAGCTGGGCTTGCCCGGCCGATGACGCGCGCCCGCCGCATCGGCCTCTTCGTCACGCTCGCGATCTTTCTGGCCGATCAGGCCAGCAAGCTCTGGCTGCTCTTCGTCGCCCGGCTGGCGGAGACCGGACCCTTCGAGATCACGCCGTTCATGGACATCGTGCTGGCCTGGAATCGGGGCGTCTCCTACGGGCTGTTCCAGCAGGATGGCGACATAGGGCGCTGGGCGCTGGTGGTGATCTCCATCGTCGCCGCGATCTGGCTCTGGCGCTGGATGTGGCGCGAACCCCGGACGCTCACGGTGGTCTCGCTGGCGCTGATCATCGGCGGCGCGCTCGGCAACGCCGTCGACCGCGCAATCTACGGCGCGGTGGTCGATTTCGTGCACCTGCATTACGGGGATTTCGGCTGGTACATCTTCAATGTCGCCGATGTCGCCATCGTTGTCGGTGTGGCGGGATTGCTGTATGAGTCCCTGCCGTCTCGCGCCGACAAGGCGGCCTGATCGCCGGCTTCGCCATCCTTTCGCCGCGCCTCCGTGGTTGTGGAAGCGGGGATCAGAAACTCCGAGGGAGATTTAGACATGGCTCTTCGCATCTGCGCGCCGCATGTTCTGCTGGCAGCCGGCATGTTGCTCTCGGCTGCGCCTGCCTCCGCGCAGGAGGGCGTCCTGTTCAAGAATCTGATGGAAAGCGTCATCGGCGGCGGCAAGAACGAGATCGAGTACCGGCAGCGGCCGCCGCTCGTGGTGCCGCCCTCCACCGCGCTGCCGCGTCCGCAGGAGCCGGGCAGCGCCCGCACCGCCGCCTGGCCGAACGATCCCGATGTCGCCAAGCGCCGCGAACAGCGCGCCAACGCGCTGATGCCGGCCACCGAGCGCGACAAGTGGAAGGAAAACCAGCGGCCGCTGCTGAGCCAGGACGAGCTGCGCAAGGGCCGCGTCGCGGGCCGAGACGCTTATGGTCCCTCGACCGCGGGCACCAAGACCTATGAGGAGAATATCGGGCCGATCCGCATCGGCCGCGATCTCGCCGCGCGCAAGCAGCAGGACAACGTCGACAAGCTGGTCTATGGCCGCGAACCGGATCGCCAGTATCTCTACGAGCCTCCGGTCGGCTATCGGCGTCCCGCCGGCTCCGCCCCGCTCGGCCCCGGCCGCGGCGGCCCGCGCGAGGACACGCAGGCGGTCGGCCAGCTCGAATTCGCCACGGGCCGTCCCGCCCCGACCATCCAGTAGGACGTCCCGGCGCTGGCAGTCGGCATGGCGGCGTCCTATATGGAACGGACGCACTCTGACCTCTGGACACGCCATGACGATCCACACCCCGCCGACACGCATTGCCGCGCAGGTCGAGTCCTTCCGGCTCGGCAACGGCATGGATGTGGTGGTCGTGCCCGATCACCGCGCGCCGGTGGTCACCCACATGGTCTGGTACCGCAACGGCTCGGCCGATGATCCGGCCGGCAAGTCCGGCATCGCGCATTTTCTCGAACATCTGATGTTCAAGGGCACGGCCAAATGGCCGGCCGGCGAATTCTCCAAGATCGTCGCCGGCTTCGGCGGGCAGGAGAACGCCTTCACCTCCTTCGACTACACCGCCTATTTCCAGCGCGTGCCCAAGCAGCATCTGAGGGCGATGATGGATTACGAGGCGGACCGGATGACCGGGCTGCATTTCGACGAGGATGTCGTGGCGCCCGAGCGCAATGTGGTGCTGGAAGAGCGCCGCATGCGCGTCGATTCCGACCCGGCCGCCCAGCTCGGCGAGGAGTTCTCCGCCGCGCTCTTCCTGCACCATCCCTATGGGACGCCGATCATCGGCTGGGAGCATGAGATCGAGGAGCTGAACCGGCAGGACGCCTTCACCTATTACCAGCGCTTCTACACGCCGGAAAACGCGATCCTCGTCGTGGCGGGCGATACGGATGCGGCGGAAGTCCGCGCTCTGGCCGAAGCGACCTATGGCGCGATTCCGGCCCGCGGCGAGACGCCGCTGCGCAAGCGCCCCGCCGAGCCGGAGCCGCGGGCCTCGCGCCGCGTCGCGCTGTCGGATCCGCGGGTGCGCCAGCCCTCCCTGCGCCGGGGCTGGCTGACGCCGACCTATGTCAGCGGCGACCGTGACGAGGTCTTCGCGCTCGAACTCGCCGCCGAGATCCTCGGCGGCGGCACGACATCGCGGCTGTACCGCACGCTCTGCGTCGAACAGGAGCTCGCCGCCGGCGCCCAGGCCTATTTCATGGGCTCGATGGTCGATCGCTCGGCCTTCCAGATATCCGCCAGCCCGCGCCCGGGCGTGACGATGGAGACCCTGGAACAGGGGCTCGACGCAGCCCTT
>JBKBRD010000333.1:0-3890 GCA_046292405.1 Allobosea sp.
GATCGGGATCGTCACCGGCAATCCGCGCTCGGCCACCATTCTGGCGCGCAGCGACGTGACCGCGCTGCGCCTGCAGAAGGAGGTCTTCCTGGCGCTCCTGGCCGAATTCCCAGCGATGGCGCTGTCTGTGACGCGGCTGATGGCGGCGCGCCTGCAGGACAACCTGGCCGCAGTGACGCGCGCAGCTGCGCCTGAGCCGTGACCGCGGCGCTGCGGCGCGTAAGCCAATCTGTCGCGGCTGCTTCGGTGATCCCGCCCGTCCGCCCTGCGTAAGCGCAAGGCTGCGACAACCGATCGGATCCCGACCATGCCTGAGACACCCTCGCCCCGGAAGCTCGACATCCCGCATATTCTGGCCTGGGCGATCGTCCTGCCGGTCCTGAGCGCATAGCCGTTTCTGTCGGCCATGCCGCTGTTCACGCTCATCGGCGGCAATCTCTCCGCGCTGGCGCTGTCGATCAATCTGGTCCTGCTGCTGTTCGGCTTCTGGCCCCTGGCCGCAGCCTATGCCGCCTATGCGTTTCTGCGCGCCGATGGATCGGCGACGCCGCGACCTCGGATCGTAGCCGATCGCGGCCTGCTGCTCGGCGGATATGCGGCCTTGTGGACCTCGCTGTATCTGATCGTCGTGTACGCGCGGCCCTGGAACTGATCCGATCGGATTGTATCGACTGATCGGGGGGCGCACGGGCGCGAGCGCCTGGTCAACCGGCCGCCTGTTGCGCAGGCGCGGGCGGGCAGAGCTCGGATGGCGCGCTCGCTTCGCGAAACCGGGCGGCGATCAGCTCGATTTCGCCATCGGGCCGAATGCGGACGACGCTGCCATCGTCATTCATGATGTAGGCGGACAAACCCGCCCGCCGCGCGCGGTCGATGACACTGCGTTGGTAGGGATCGCGCCCTGTCTCGAACATGCTGGCCATGTCGCATCCTCCCGCCGTCGGTTATCGCGATAGAGATACAAGACCTGCCGGGGCTGACTGTGACGCAGCTCACGCAAGCGCTTTCGCGCGCGACCGCTCAGGCAACAACCGGCCGCTCCCGGCGTTCTGTCTCGGTTGGACAAACCCGAGAGGCTCCCGTGAGCAAGACAGAGCATGACGCGGTCATCGCGACGATCGCCCGCAAACACCAGCTCGCGGAGGGTGCGGTCGCGACCGCGCTGGACGCGTTGCGCCGCGGCGGCGGCGGCATGGCGCAGTTCTCACACCCCGAATTCGGGGGCATGGCGCAATGGTCGCGCGGCGGCATGAGCATGATCGGCGACATGTTCGACAACGGCAAGAAGGCCCAATTCGAAGCGATGATGGCCGATCTGGCCAAGGCCGTGAGCGATGGCGCTCGGACCGAAGACGCCCCGTCAAGCCCGCCGGGCGCGGCCCCCCGTTCGGAAGGCACGCGGAGCGGAAGCAATTGGTGGACCGGGGATTTCGGCGCGCCCTCGTCTTCCGGCAGTCAGAACGAGATGCGCTACGCCTTCTTCCCCGGAAGCCGCCGTCTCGTCGTCGACGATGGCCGGACGCAGACCACCTACGACACGGGCGATCTGACGATCACGGGCGTGTCCCAGCAGCAGGGCGACGACCGCTCCTTGAGCTTCCGCAGCCAGAACGGTCCGGTCGCGCTGGATCAGCTTTCCATCGTCCCGTAGCCAAGTCCAGGATCCGCGCGGCTGTCGCTCTCAGGCGGCGGGAGCCTGCGCACGTCCGGCAGCGTTGTCGGCAGCCGGTCGGCGGCTCTTGCGGATGACTGCGGCGGCCGTCCCCACCGTCGCCAGCCAGTCATAGGCGGTCGCGATCTTGATCCGCTGCAGCTGGTGCAGGACGTCGCAGTCGAAACGCGACGCGGCGCAGCGCGCCCGCGCATCGGCGCAGATGCGGTCGAACAGATGGGCGGTGACGAAAGTGTCGGCGCTGGCGCGATGCAGCTGCCCGTTCGCAGCGATGCCGCAGGCCCCGATCAACTGGCCGAGCCGGTAGCTGCCGAGGCCGGGGAAAATCCGGCGCGCCAGCAGCAGCGTGCACAAGGCGCGCACGGCGCGGCCCTCCAGAAAGGCCGCAGCTTCGTATTCGAGAAATCTCCGGTCGAACCCGGCATTGTGCGCGACGATCGGCGAGGATCCGATGAAGGCGGCTAGCTCGCGCATCGCCACCGGCGAGGTCGGCGCACCCGCGAGCATCGCAGTGCTGATGCCGGTGAGCTGGGTGATCTCATAGGGCACGCGCAGGCCGGGATCGACCAGCGTGGCGAATTCCTCGCCGGCTCGGCCGTCCACGATCTCGCGCGCCGAGATTTCGATGACGCGCGCGCCCAGCGCCGGGCTCATGCCGGTCGTCTCGAAATCTAGGACGACGAAGCGCCCGGCGGGAATGTTCTGCAAGCGAAGCTCTCTGAGGCTGGGGGTTGCCGATTCCCGTGATGATACCATTTCCGTCACGACGATCGCGCTCAAACTCTCTGCGCCAGCGCCACCTCGGCTCGGGGGCTTCCGACGGGCGTCGATTGGTTCGGAGTGAGCTATGCGGAATTTGAGGAAGCTGGCGTTGATCGGGCTCGGCGTCGTCTGCTTGCTGGCCGCCATCGCCGTTGGAGCGTGGTTTTACCTCGTGAGCACCGTCGAACAGCCGAAATTCGCCCTGGTCGCGCAGGAAGGCGCGGTCGAGCTGCGCGACTATCCGGGCCTGGTCGTCGCCGAGGTGACGCGCCGCGGAGACCGGATGAGCGCGGTGCGGGCGGGGTTTTCGCCATTGGCCGGCTATATCTTCGCCAAGAACCGCGACGGCGAGACCGTCAGCATGACCGCGCCGGTGACGCAGACGCCGATCGAACCGGGCGATCAGAGCTGGGTGGTCCGCTTCGTGATGCCCGCGAAATACACGCTGGCGACCCTGCCCAAAGCCGCCGGCGACGATGTTCGCCTGGTCGAGCTGCCGGCCGCGCGGCGCGCTGCGATCCGGTTTTCCGGCGTCGCGACGGATGCGCTGATCGCCGAGAACGAGGCGGCTCTGCGCACATGGCTGGCGGCGCGGGGCGAGGCGATCCTCGGACCGGCGACCTACGCCTATTACAACGACCCGTTCACGCCCGGCCCATTGCGTCGCAACGAAGTGATGTTCGAACTCGCCAAGCGCTGACGCTCCTGACGACGCCGGCCGCGTCGTCAGGTCCCGTCGGTCCGGACGGGTTCGCCGCTTCAGCTCAGATCGAAGCGGCCGGCATTCATCACCTTGACCCAGGCCGCAACGAAATCGGCGACGAACTTCTCCTTCGCATCGTCCTGGGCGTAGACTTCGGCATAGGCCCGCAGGACCGAATTCGACCCGAAGACGAGATCGACGCGGGTTGCGGTCCATTTCGTCGCGCCGGTCTTGCGGTCGACGATGTCGTAGAGGTTCTTGCCGGCCGGCCTCCAGCTATAGGCCATGTCCGTCAGCGCCACGAAAAAGTCGGTGGTCAGCGCGCCGACACGGTCGGTGAACACGCCATGGGCCGCGCCGCCATGATTGGCGCCGAGGACGCGCAAGCCGCCGATCAGCACCGTCATCTCATGCGCGGTCAGTCCCAGCAGCTGGGCGCGGTCGAGCAGCAGCTCTTCCGGGCTGACGGCGTAGTCCATCTTCAGCCAGTTGCGGAAACCGTCGGCGAGCGGCTCCATCGCCTCGAAGGATTTGGCGTCGGTCTGCTCCGCCGTCGCGTCGCCGCGGCCAGGCGCGAAGGGCACGTTGACGGCGAAGCCTGCCGCCTGGGCGGCCTGTTCGACGCCATGGCAACCGGCGAGCACGGTGACATCGGCCAGGCTGGCGCCCGTCGCCGCCTCAACGCCCTCGAGCACTCCGAGCACGCGGGCCAGCCGCGCCGGCTCGTTGCCCTCCCAATCCTTCTGCGGGGCC
>JBKBRD010000334.1:0-3884 GCA_046292405.1 Allobosea sp.
GGTCCTCGCCCTCCTTGGCGGCGCGGCGGCCGAAGGTTCCGTTGGTCCATTTGCCGTGGTTGGCCTGCAGCGTGACCACGGTCAGCGCCTTGGCGAGCCCGGCGTTGGGCGGGGTCTTGCCGTAGTAATCGCCCTTGTTCCAGTTGGGATCGACCAGGATCGGCGCGGCCCAGACGTCGAGCCAGGCGATCAGCTGCGCATCGGCCTCGGCCGCGCCGATCACCGGCATCGCCTTCGCCACCATGTCGGGGTAGCTCGCCGCCCATTCATAGGTCTGCAGCGCGCCCATCGAGGGGCCGGCGACGAGGGCGAGCTTCTGGATGCCGAGGCTCTCGACCAGCGCCTTCTGCACCTCGACGAAATCCCGGATCGTCACCACGGGGAAGTCGAGCGCATAGGGCTTGCCGGTGTCGGGGTCGATCGAGGCGGGGCCGGTGGTCGTCGTCTTCGGATCGCCGGTGTTGAGGTTCACCAGCGTGTCGGCCGCCAGGACGAAATAGGTGTTGGTGTCGATCGCCTTGCCGGGGCCGATGATCGCGTCCCAATAGCCGGGGGCGGCGTCCTTGGCGTCGTATTTACCGGCGGCGTGCGAATTGCCCGAGAAGAAATGGCAGATCAGGATGGCGTTGGACTTGTCGGCGTTGAGCGTCCCATAGCTCTCCCAGCCGACCTTGACGTTCTTCAGCGCGCGTCCGGACTGGGTGGTGAAGCTCGGCAGCTCGAAGATCTTCTTCTCGACGATCAGCTCCTGCGCTTCCACGATTCCGCCCATGACGATCTGAAGGGCGCAGACCGCGCCCGCAAGCCACGATTTCATGCGCAACTCCCTCCCTTGCCGACCGTCGAGCGGCCTTGGGAAGCATCAGAGCCGAAATCATCGGGGAAGAAAAGCCGCTTTCGCGGCGAATGCGAAGGCTATCCCGTGCGCATCAGCGACACCGGGTATTGAGGCTCAGAACGCGATCAGGCTTGCCGGCGGCGTCGCCTGAAGGCCGGTGCGCCGCCTCATCGCGTAGGCGATGGCGTCGGCGATCAGCGTTTCCTCCGTCGGCTTCTCGATCACGCCATAGGCGCCGGGAACGCCCTGCGCCACGAGACGCGGATTGGCCGTCACGAAGACGACCGACACGCCCTGCTCGGCCAGTTCGCGGCCGATATCGGGGCCCGTCAGCCCGTCGCGCAGATGCAGATCGACCAGCGCGATGTCCGGCTTCGACCGCGCCAGATCGAGCGCCGTGCGCTTGTCCGGAGCGATGCCGATCGGCGACAGCCCGAGATCCTCGATGATGGCTTCCATCTCGAGGGCGACCAGGGCTTCATCTTCGACGATCAAAATGCGCGGTGACATGACGACGACTACTCAGGCGTGGGCTGGTTTGGGGCTGCTCGTATAATGAGCGGATCGCCGATTGGTTCCCGCGCCGCGGCGTTTTTACCGCTGCCTGCTCCTGCCATCGGCTGTCAGCAGGACGCTCCACCTGCCGCGCGGCCGCGTGATAAGCATGCCCGCCGTCCGGCTGCCGGGCTGGTATGGCGCGGCTTTTGCCCTATCTCTACGCCTTATCCCGAACCGGAAGCCCCCATGGCGCGCAAGACCTCCCTGGCCGAGAAGACCTCCCTGGCCGATCAGACCGCGGCGCTCGAGGACATGTTCGACCGCAACCGCGCGGCCGACGCCCGCGTCATCAGCGTGCGCGGCGCGCGCGAGCACAATCTCAAGAATGTCGACCTCGCGATTCCGCGCGACAAGCTCGTGGTCTTCACCGGGCTGTCGGGCTCCGGCAAATCCTCGCTTGCCTTCGACACGATCTACGCCGAGGGCCAGCGCCGCTATGTCGAATCGCTCTCGGCCTATGCGCGCCAGTTCCTCGAGATGATGCAGAAGCCCGATGTCGACCAGATCGACGGGCTCTCGCCGGCGATCTCGATCGAGCAGAAGACGACCTCGAAGAACCCGCGCTCGACCGTCGGCACCGTCACCGAGATCCACGACTATATGCGCCTGCTCTGGGCCCGCGCCGGCATCCCCTATTCCCCCGCCACCGGCCTGCCGATCGAAAGCCAGACGGTGCAGCAGATGGTCGACCGGCTGGCCGAGCTGCCGGAGAAGACGCGCGGCTATCTGCTCGCGCCGGTGGTGCGCGGCCGCAAGGGCGAGTTCCGCAAGGAGATGGCCGAGTGGCTCAAGCGCGGCTTCCAGCGCGTCAAGGTCAATGGCGAGTTCTTCGAGATCGCGGACGCGCCGAGCCTCGACAAGAAGTTCAAGCACGACATCGACGTGGTGGTCGACCGCCTCGTGATCCGGCCCGACCTCGGCGCGCGACTGGCGGATTCGCTGGAACAGGCGCTCGATCTCGCCGACGGCATCGCCGTCTTCGAATATGCCGATGAGAAGGAGGAGAATGGCGACGCCAGGCGCATCACCTTCTCCGCCAAATTCGCCTGCCCGGTCTCCGGCTTCACCATTCCCGAGATCGAGCCGCGGCTGTTCTCGTTCAACAACCCGTTCGGCGCCTGCCCGGCCTGCGACGGGCTCGGCCACGAAATGCGCATCGATCCCGAGATGATCGTGCCCGACGGCGCGCTCTCGCTGAAGAAGGGCGCGGTCGCGCCCTGGGCGAAGTCGACCTCGCCCTATTACGGCCAGACGCTGGATGCGCTGGCCAAGCATTTCGGCTTCTCGATGACCAAGCCCTGGTCGGAGCTGCCGCAGCAGGGGCGCGACGCCATCCTCTTCGGCACGGGCGCGGAGGCCGTGCGCTTCGCCTATGATGACGGGCTGCGCCGCTATGAGGTGCGCAAGCCCTTCGAGGGCGTGATCACCAATATGGAGCGGCGCTGGAAGGAGACGGAATCCGACTGGGCGCGCGAGGAGATCGGCCGCTTCATGTCGGAGACGCCGTGCAAGGCCTGCAACGGCTTCCGGCTCAAGCCCGAGGCGCTGGCGGTGAAGATCGACGGCCAGCATATCGGCGAGGTCTCGCGGCTTTCGGTCAAGGATGCGCTCGCCTGGTTCAGCGCCCTGCCCTCGCGGCTGTCGCAGAAGCAGAACGAGATCGCCCCGCGCATCCTCAAGGAAATCCGCGACCGGCTCACCTTCCTGCTCGATGTCGGGCTGGAATATCTGACGCTGGCGCGCGCCTCGGGCACGCTGTCGGGCGGCGAGAGCCAGCGCATTCGCCTCGCCAGCCAGATCGGCTCGGGCCTGACCGGCGTGCTCTATGTGCTGGACGAGCCCTCGATCGGCCTGCACCAGCGCGACAATGAGCGGCTGCTCGGCACGCTCAGGCGGCTGCGCGACCTCGGCAACACCGTGATCGTGGTCGAGCATGACGAGGATGCGATCCTCACCGCCGATTATGTCGTCGATGTCGGCCCCGGCGCCGGCATCCATGGCGGGCAGATCGTGGCCAAGGGCACGCCGCAGGATATTCTGGCCGATCCGAACTCGCTGACCGGCAAATACCTCACCGGCGAGATGAGCGTGCCGGTGCCCGAGAAGCGCCGCAAGGCGCAGAAGGGCCGCTCGCTCAAAATCGTCGGCGCGCGCGGCAACAACCTCAAAAACGTCGATGTCGAGATCCCGCTCGGGCTGTTCACCTGCATCACCGGCGTCTCCGGCGGCGGCAAGTCGACGCTGGTCATCGACACGCTCTACAAGGCGGTGGCGCGCAAGCTGAACGGCGCGATCGAGCACCCTGCCCCGCATGAGCGGATCGAGGGCATGGAGCATCTCGACAAGGTCATCGACATCGTTCTCGCCGCGCGCCCGGCGACGATCCTGTTCGAGGCGGCGAACCCGCGTCACGAGCATGAATGGACGGTGTGGCGCGACGCGGCGCTGCCCGACGACAAAAAGCTCGCGCCCGGCCTGATCGACACCT
>JBKBRD010000335.1:0-3883 GCA_046292405.1 Allobosea sp.
CGATCTCGGCGCCGCCTCGGTTTATCTGCGCGAGGCGATCAAGGGCGACCCGCAGAACAATGATCTGCTGGAGCGCGGCTTCGTCGCCTTTCTCGCCGATGGCGCCATGGTCGATGCGTTCCGCGCCGCCGACAGGCTGATCCAGCGCGATCCCAGCAACGGTCTGGCGCAGCTCGCCGTCGGCATCCGCGCGATCAAGCAGAAGAGCTACCAGACCGCCCGCAGCCATCTGCAGCGCGGCGGGCGCGGGCGGGCGGCCGACATCACCGCCACGCTTCTCTCGGCCTGGGCCTATGCCGGTTCGGGACAGACCAATCGCGCCATGGAGACGCTCGACCGGCTGAAGGGCGAGCCCTCCTACAATCTGTTCCGCGACTATCACGCCGGGCTGATTCTCGATCTCGGCGGCCGCAAGGCCGAGGCGCAGGCCCGGCTGAAGGGCGCCTATGAGGCCGAGAAGACGACGCTGCGGCTGGTCGATCTCTGGGCCCGCTTCCAGGCCCGCAACGGCGACTATGAGGGCGCGACCGAGACCTACGGCGCTTTCGACCGCCTGCTGCCGAACCACCCGATCATCCGCGACGGGATGAGCCGCGTCGCGGCCCGCACGCCGATGCCGCGCAGCATCGCCAGCGCCCAGCAGGGCGCCGCGGAAGTCCTGTACGGGCTGGCCAGCGCCGGTAACCGCCAGGGCGACGAGGCGGCGGCGCTGCTCTATCTGCGCCTGGCGCTTTATCTCGACCCCACCCACGACCTCGCCATCCTCACGCTCGGCGACATTCTCGAACGGGCCAAGCAGCCCGAGGACGCTGTCGCCGTCTACGACAAGATGCCGGCCGATTCGCCGCTGCGGCCTAATTCCGAGATTCAGTCGGGACTTGCGCTGGAGACGCTGGGCCGTTCGGACGAGGCGGTGAAGCACCTCGAGCAGGTGATCGCCGACCGGCCCGACGATGTTGATGCGCTCTCGGCGCTGGGCAATGTCTACCGCTCGCGCAAGAAGTTCGCCGAAGCCGCCGAAGCCTATGACAGGGCCATCGCCAAGCTCGCCTCTCCCGGCCGCGCCAATTGGGACCTGTTCTACTTCCGCGGCATTGCGCGCGAGCGCACCAAGCGCTGGGCCGAGGGTGAGGCGGATCTGCGCAAGGCGCTGGAGCTGATGCCCGAGCCGCTCGGCCGCGAGCGCGCGCTGGTGCTCAACTATCTCGGCTACTCCCTCGTCGACCAGAATTTGAAGCTGGAAGAGGGGCTGGCCATGCTCCGTCGCGCCGTCGAACTGCGCCCGCGCGACGGCTACATCACCGATTCGCTCGGCTGGGCCTATTATCGCCTCGGCCGCTACGAGGACGCGTTGCGCGAACTCGAGCGCGCCATGGAGCTGCGCCCGTCCGACCCGGTGATCAACGACCATCTCGGCGATGTCTACTGGAAGGTCGGGCGCAAGCTGGAGGCGACCTTCCAGTGGAACGCCGCCCGCGATCTCGGCCCCGAGCCGGAAGATCTCGAGAAGATCAAGCGCAAGATCGAACGCGGGCTGGACGAGCCGCCCTCCGCCAGCGCTGTCGAGCCCAAGCCGACCGAGCCGACCAAGGATGGCGGCTGAGCCGGGTCGAGGATCGCCAGCGTGGCTGATGCGATCGCGCCGCTGACGACCCGCGCCCGCGCCAAGGTCAACCTGACCCTGCGCGTGCTGGGCCGCCGCGCCGATGGCTATCATGAGCTGTGCAGCCTGGTCGCTTTTGCCGGAACTGGCGATTCCCTGGCGCTGACCCCGGCGCGCGAGTTGTCGCTGAGCATCGCCGGCCCGCAGGGTGCGGGCCTCGCGGTGGATGAGCGCAATCTGGTCCTGCGGGCGGCGCATGCGCTTGCTTCGGAGACCGGCCCGCTGCGCTGGGGCGGGTTTCATCTGGTCAAGCGACTGCCCGTCGCCTCCGGCATTGGCGGCGGTTCGGCCGATGCCGCCGCTGCGCTGCGTCTGTTGGCGCGGCTGAATGACCTTTCGCCGGATGATCCGCGATTGTTGCGCGCGGCGGCGCGTATCGGCGCCGACGTGCCGGTCTGCCTGGCTTCGCGCGCGCGGGTTATGGAAGGCGTCGGCGACCGTCTCGGAGAGCCCCTGCGCGCGCCGCCGCTGTTTGCGCTGCTGGTCAACCCGGGCGTGGCGGTCGAGACGGCGGCGGTGTTTCGCGAACTGGGGCTGCAACCGGGCGAGCTCGCTTTGGCCCCCTCCAGCCCTCATCTTGAGGAGGCCGCTCTTGCGGCCGTCTCGACGGATGCTGCGGCAGAGGCGGGGCCCGCCGGCGCATCCTTCGCGACGCAAGCCGCCCGGCTCGCGCCGCAGGATCAGGCCTCGCGTGAGAGCGGCCTCGCGCGGTCTCGCCTGTTGCAGCGGCTGGCCGAAAGCGGCAATGACCTCGAAGATCCGGCCAGCCGCATCGCGCCGGTCATCGCCACGGTCCTGGCGGCCTTGCGCGACCTGCCGGGCTGCCGCCTGGCGCGGATGTCGGGCTCGGGGGCGACCTGCTTCGCCCTGTTCGACGATTGCCGCGCCAGCGCGGCAGCCGGACGCGCGCTGCAGCGTGCGCGGCCGGGATGGTGGGTCAAGGCGACGATCCTGCGCTGAGCGGGCTTCAGCCGTGCCTTGCCGCTGCGATCGCGGCGACATCGATCTTGCTCATCGTCATCATCGCCATGAAGGCGCGCTTGGCCTCTTCGCCGCCGGCGGCCAGAGCTTCGGTCAGCACGCGCGGCGTGATCTGCCAGGACAGTCCCCAGCGATCCCGGCACCAGCCGCAGGCGCTGGCTTGCCCGCCATTTTCGATGATGGCGTTCCAATAGCGATCCGTTTCCTCCTGGTCGTCGGTGGCGATCTGGAAGGAAAAGGCTTCGCTATGCTTGAACAGCGGCCCGCCATTCAGCCCGAGACAGGGAATGCCGAGGACGCTGAACTCGACCGTGAGCACATCGCCGGCTTTTCCCGATGGGTAGTCCGCCGGCGCGCGATGAACGGCGCGGACGGCGCTGTCGGGAAAAGTCTCGGCATAGAAGCGCGCCGCAGCTTCGGCCTCGCCCTCATACCACAGGCAGATCGTGTTCTTGGGACTGGTCATCTCTCGGCTCCCTCGCTTGATCGGACGACGCGGCAAGGTCAGGCGCCGCCTTGGCACAAGGACGCATGAGCCGCGCCGGTTCCGACATGCGCGAACGGCGGACTTTGTCGTCGGTCGCTTTTGCGCCTGAACCAATCGGCCTCTTCCCTTCTCCCCCTTGCGGGAGAAGGTGGCCCGGCAGGGCCGGATGAGGGTTTGCGGTCCCGCCGGGGGAGAAGGGGAGCCCTTCAGCGGCCGATGCCCGGGTCCTGAGGCAGGCTCGATCAAGCCGAGCCAGCCGGCGCCGACCTAATGCGCGCGGGCGACGCAGAAATCGACCGCTTCGTTCAGCGCGTCCTTCATCGCCGAGGGGGCGAACAGCCCCAGCGCATCCTTGGCCATCTTGGCGTAATGCTCGGCGCGCTCGATCGTGTCGTCCAGCGCCTTGTGCCGGCGCATGATCGCGCGGGCTTCCTCGAAATCGCCGTCCGCGATCTCGCCATCCTGCAGCGTGCGCCGCCAGAAGGCGCGCTCCGTCTCGCTGCCGCGCCGGAAGGAGAGCACCACCGGCAGGGTGATCTTACCCTCGCGGAAATCGTCGCCGGTATTCTTGCCGAGCTTGGAATCGATGCCGCCATAATCCAGCGCGTCGTCGATCAGCTGGAAGGCGATGCCGAGGTTCAGCCCGTAGCTGCGGCAGGCGGCGGCGTGGGCTTTCGAGGAATTGGCGATGACCGGGCCGACCTCGCAGGCGGCCGCGAACAGCTCGGCCGTCTTGCCGCGAATCACGGCGA
>JBKBRD010000336.1:0-3878 GCA_046292405.1 Allobosea sp.
GCTGTTTTCCTCACTGACCGTGGCGCAGAACATCCAGATGCCGATGCGCGAATGCCTCGACCTGTCGGAAACGCTGCTCGACGAACTCGCCCTGCTCAAGATCGAGATGGTCGGCCTGCCGCCTGACGCCGGCGCCAAATACCCTTCCGAACTGTCGGGAGGCATGACCAAGCGCGCCGCGATGGCGCGAGCCCTGGCGCTCGATCCCGAGATCATCTTCCTGGACGAGCCGACCTCGGGGCTCGATCCAGTCTCGGCCGGCGAGATCGACGAGTTGATCCTGACCTTGCGCGCCAGCCTCGACCTCACGGTGATGATGATCACCCACGATCTCAACAGCCTGCACGCCGCCTGCGACAGGATCGCGGCGATCGCCGGCGGCAAGGTCGCGGTCGTCGGCCCGCCCGAAACGCTGCTGCGCTCCGAGCACCCCTGGGTGAAATCCTATTTCCATGGCGAGCGCGGCCGCACCATCTTCGCCGACCGGCTCGCTAGCTCCGATTGATCGGGCGCGAGAAGGTTGCGTTTTCTCGCAAAACCACCACGCCATTCCGGGACTTCGCACAGCGACCGGTCCGGATGATTGCGTGGTTTAGCCTCGCCTCAGCGCGTTTCAGTCGCTATTGGCCGCCACCTGCCCGTCGACGACGGCGATGATCCTGTCGCAGCGGCGGGCCAGCGCCATGTTGTGGGTCACGATCAGGAAACTGGTGCCCGACGCGCTGTTCTCGTCGCGCATCAGCTGGAAGGCGGTCTCGGCCGAGCGCGTGTCGAGATTGCCGGTCGGCTCGTCGGCGAGGACCAGGTTCGGCCGCATCGCCAGCGCGCGGGCGATTGCGACCCGCTGCTGCTGGCCGCCCGACATGTTGGTCGCCTTGTTGCCGGCGACATGGGTCAGCCCGACGCGCTCGAGCAACGCGTCCGCCCGATCTTCCATCTCGCGATCGCGCCGGCCCTTCGCGACCAGCATCGGCATCATCACGTTCTCCCGCGCCGTGAAGGCCGAGATCAGCAGATGCGACTGGAAGATGAAGCCGATGGTGTGGCCGCGCAGATGGGTGACGCCGGCGTCGTCGAGCTCCGCGATGTCGAAGCCGTTGATCGCGACCGCTCCGCTGGTCGGCCGGTCGAGCAGGCCGATGATGTTGAGCAGCGTGCTTTTTCCCGAGCCGGATGGACCGACCAGCGCCAGGAACTCGCCCGGCTCCAGCCGCAGGTCGATCCCGTGCAACACCTCCGTCTCGGAGGGGAGCCCGACATTATAGGCCTTGCGGACCTGTTCGAGGCGCACGATCGGCTCAGCCACGGATCGCCTCCACCGGGTCGAGCCCCGCGGCGCGCAAAGCCGGCGCCATCGCCGCCAGCACGCCTGTCAGCGTCGCCAGAAGGGCCGTGAACACGAACAGGCTTGGTTGGATGATCAGCGGAAACAGCTCGCTGCCATCGGCCTGCCGCGTCAGCGCATGCCAGTACATCAGCGCCGAGGCGCCGAGCGTCGCGCCGATCAGCGAGCCGAAGAAGCCGAGCAGCCCGCCCTGCAGCAGGAATAGCCTGAGCACCTGCCCCTTGGTCGCGCCCATGGCGCGCAGGATGCCGATATCCTTCGAGCGCTGGATCACCGAAACGATCAGCACGGCGGCGATGCCGAAGGCGACCGACAGGCCGACGAAGACCCGGATCAGCGTGTTCGTGTTCTTCTGCGCCCGCACCGCCGTGAAGAACTGGGCGTTGGTCTTGATCCAGCTGTCGGCCTGCACCCCGTTGGAAGCCTGGATGTCCTGCGCCATCGTCTCGGCGGCATAGATGTCGCGCACGGCGAGATCGATCGCGGTGACGCCCCCGATCATGTTGAGCAGGGATTGCGCCGTGCGTAGCGAGACATAAGTGCTGCGCTGGTTGACCGATTTATTGCCGAGGTCGACCAGCCCGGTGATGGTCAGAACCCGGCTCGGCCCGTTGGCGGCGTTGAGCGCGATCTTGTCGCCGACCCCGACGCCGAGATTCTTAGCCAGCTCAATCCCGACGACGATGTCGTCGCTCGTCAACCGCAGCCGTCCGGCCACCAGATAATCCGGCAGCCTGACGATCTTGAAATAGCTTTCGGGCTCGATGCCGGTGACGCTGACCGAGCGGCTGGCGCTGCCGCGCACCACCAAAGCGGAGCCGGTCATCACCGGCGACACCACCGTCACCTCGGGCATCGCCAGCATCCGGCGCTGGATCGTCCGCCACTGGTCGATCGAAAGGATGCGCTGGCTCGGCCCCTGCACGATCGCATCGGCGACGATGGCGGGGTCGTCGCGCAGCGGCCGCGCCACCTGGTCGGGCGGCAGCAGCTGGATCTGCGGCTGCGAGGTCAGCACGCGCTTGATGAAATTCGCTTCCAGCCCCGCCAGCATCGCCGACATGAAGACGATCACCGCGACGCCGATGGTGATGCCGCCGATGATGAAGCCGGTCTGCATCTTGCCTTCCCAGAGAAAGCGCAGCGCGCCGATCCAGACGAAGGAAAGCAGCCGGCTCACGGCGCCACCGGCCGCAGCTTCTGCCCGAGCGCCACCCCCGCATTCAGGGGCACGATTTCGTCGCCCTCGGCCGCGCCTTCGAGGATCTCGAACTGCGTGACCCCGCGCAGGCCGATGCGCACCGGCTGCCGGTGGGCGCGCCCGTCGCGCACCAGCATCACCCAGGGCTGGCTGGCGGCTTCGCGCACCGCCCGCGCGGGCAGGATCAGCGTGTTCTCGCGCCGCGCCGTCTCGATATCGACCGAGACGGTCATGTCCTGGCGCAGATAGGCCGGCGGATCGGCGACGACGAGCTTCATCTCCACCGCCGCGCGGGCGATGTCGATGCCCGGGTTGATGTAGGAGACGACGGCGCTCATGCGCTCATTGGGATAGGCGTCGGCCGATGCGAGCGCCCGTTGTCCCAGCGATACGAGGCCGAGATTGCGCTCGTCGACCTGGATCACCAGTTGCGTCTGCCCCTCGGGCGCGAGCACCAGCATCGTCTTTCCCGGCTGCGCCACCGCGCCCCGCTCGACCTTGCGCGCGATCAGCACGCCCGCGCGCGGCGCGGCGATGGTCGCGTAGCCCAGCCGCGACTGCGCGCTTCGCCTGGCGGCCTCGGCCTGGGCGAGCTGCGTCTGCGCCATCACGTAATCAGAACCGGAGGGGGAGGTCGCGCGCAGCTGCAGCTCGGCGTGGCGCGCCAGCGTGCGGGCGACGTCGAGCGCCTTCACCGCCTCGTCGAGCGCCGCCCGCGTCGCAGACCCCGTCCGATGCAACTCCTCGACCCTGGCATGCGAGCGCTCGGCGTTGAGCAACACCGCCCGGGCTTGCGCCAGCGCCTCGCCCGCCGCCGGATAGGTCAGCTCCTGCATCTGCCGCAGCCGCGCCTGCGCCTGCTCCACCGCGCTCTCAGCCTGCGTCAACGCGGCCTCGAGTTCGCGCGCTTCGAGACGGATCAGCGGCTGCCCCTCCGCCACGCTCTGCCCCTCCTCGACCAGCACCTGCTCCACCGTCGCGGTGATCTGGCTGCCGATCTCGACACGAAACGGCGTCTCGACATGGCCGCTGGCGACCAGGGTCTGGACGAGGTCGCCGCGCTTGACCACATCGACCACGATGGCGGGACCGGTGAAGGCGCGCGCCGCCTGCCACAGGCCGAAGCCCGCCAGCGCCAGGGCGACGAGCAGGAACCAGCGATGCGCCCATGCAGCGGCGAGCCAGCCGCGCGGGCCCGTCGGGCCGGACCCGCCGGGCAGGCGGGGTCGCGGCAGCGGCAGACCGGGCGGCGCAATCCTGACGATATCGCTCGCTTGCGGCGTCACCGCGCTGCGCTGGCCCTCTTCAGGCAGGATGGCTTTGCTCATGGCT
>JBKBRD010000337.1:0-3870 GCA_046292405.1 Allobosea sp.
ACCGATGAACGGCTTGCCGGCGACGACGCCCATCGCGACCGGCCGGCCCGGCTTGATGCCGATGCGCCAGAAATCGAGCGAGCCGGCCTGCTCGACGGCAGCCTTGACATGGTCTTCCTCTCCGGTGGAGACCCCGCCCGACGTCAAGATCAGGTCGCATTGGCTCGCCGCCTGCTTCAGGCTCGCCACCAGGCTGGCGCGATCGTCGCGGAGAATGCCGAGATCGACCACCTCGCCGCCGGCGCGCCGGATCATGGCGCAGAGCAGGCTGCGATTGGCGTCGTAGATCGCGGCAGGGCCGAGCGGAACGCCCGGCTCGGTCAATTCATCGCCGGTCGAGAAAATCGCGATGCGCGGCCGGCGGCGCACGACGGCCTGGGTCTCGCCGAGCGCAGCGAGCAGCGCGATGTCCTGCGGGCGCAGCCTCAGGCCGGAGGGGGCGGCGACCTCGCCGCGGGAGATGTCCTCGCCGGCGGGCCGCGCATTGGCGCCGGGCGCAAGGCCTGCGGGCAGAACGGCCTGACCGTCGGCGACCGTCACATCCTCCTGCATGAAGACCGTGTCGGCTCCCGGCGGCATCGGCGCGCCGGTGAAGACGCGGACGGCGACGCCCGCCGTCGCCACCGTCGCGGCATCCGCTCCGGCGGGAACGCGGCCGGCCAGCGGCAGGCGGGTTTCGCCCGCCGAGGCCAGATCGCCAAAGCGCACGGCATAGCCATCGACCGCCGAATTGGCGAAGGGCGGCAGATCGAGACCGGCGGTCACGTCGCCGGCCAGGACGCGGCCATCGGCATCCTGCAGCGGCAAAACCTCCACCTCGGACACCGGGCGGACCAGCGCGAAGGCGCGCTCGGCCGCCTGCTCCACGCTCATCAAGCCGCCGAAGGCATCCTCATCCCTGCTGAGCTGCGCCATGGTCAGCCTGCCTGCCGGCGCCGCGACAGCACCGCCGCCAAAGGCTCCGCCGACGCCAGGGCGAGTTCCGCGATCGCTGCGATATCGTCGAGCCCGACGACCGGACGGCCCGCTTCCGGGAAGTCATGGTCGCTGGCGACCGCGACGATGCTCTTATCCTCCGGGTGAAGCGGCGGCTTGCCGTTGCCGTGGCGGTAGACCTCCACCTTCGCATGGGGCTCGCGCTTGAACCCTTCGATGATGATCAGGTCGACGGGCGACAGCCGCCCAAGCAGCTCGGAGAGCGAGGCCTCTGTCTCCTCCCGCAGCTCGTGCATCAGCGCCCAGCGCCGGGCGGAGGAGATCAGCACCTCGCGCGCGCCGGCCTGGCGATGGGCGTGAGAATCCTTGCCGGGCGTGTCGAGATCGAAAGCGTGATGGGCGTGCTTCAGCGTCGAGACCGACAGGCCGCGCCGGCCGATCTCCGGGATCAGCCGGGTCAGCAGGGTCGTCTTGCCTGCCCCGCTCCAGCCCGCCAGACCAATCACGCGCATCGAAACAATGTCCTCACAAACGAAAACCGGGCGCGGACGCCCGGTTCTCTTGGTTCACAATGGCTATGGCGGTCAAGCGTCCCGGCGTCTCACTCGGCCGGCTGCAGCGCCGGGTCCTTGTGGACGCCGCCCTTGCGCAGCTCGTCCTCGACCCAGAGCGAGTGATGCTCGCGCGCCCAGTTCAGATCGACCTCGCCGGAACCCATGGCGTCGAACGCGCCCTCCATGCCGAGCGAGCCGATGTAGATATGCGCGAGGATGATGGCCACCATGAGCACCGAGACGATGCCGTGGACGGAGTTCCAGAACTGCAGGTTCAGCACGCCGCCGGCGATGGCCGGGAACAGCAGGTAGAAGCCCGAGACCGACAAAGCCGCGCCGCCCAGCACCACCGACCAGAAAATGACCTTCTGACCGCCATTGAAGCGCTTGGCAGGGGGATGGCCCTTGCCGATCAGGCCGCCGCCCTGGGCGAACCACTGCAGATCGGTCCCGCTCGGGATGTTGTCCTTGATCCAGATGAGGAACATCAGGACGATGCCGGCCATGAACGGCCAGGCCAGGTAGTTGTGCGACCATTTGGCGATGATCGAGAGATTGGTGAAGGCCTGCGGCCCGACCAGCGGCAGCAGCACCGCCTTGCCGAAGGTCACGTTCAATCCCGACAGGGCCAGGATGATGAAGCAGGTGGCGGTCAGCCAATGCGTGAAGCGCTCGAAACCGTTGAAGCGGGTGATCGTGCGTCCCGACGGGCCGGCCTCGATCTTGATGCGGCCGCGGACCAGGTAGAAGGCGGCCAGCAGCAGCAGCGTGCCGAGCACGGCGATGGCGCCGGTCTTGAACATCGTGCCCTGGTGGAAGGCGCGCCATTCGCGACCCGCGGGGCGCTCCAGCGTAGCGGCCTTGCCGTCGGGAATGGTGATGCGGCCCTGCAGCTCGGCCGAGCTGTTGCCCTTCAGCGCGTCCAGGAACTGCTGTTCCTTGACCGCGCTGGCGGTCGGGTTGACCTGCTGGGCCGAGGCCGGGGCCGAGACAGCCGCCCCCATGACGAGCATCAGGCCCAGGGCCAGGAAACGAAGGTGAGCGCCGAGACGCATGAGCGAAATCCTCTCGCGAGATGAATCGGGCATCCAGATCGGAGGGCGGGGACGCGCCCGGCTGTTTCAGCCGTGACGCGCCCCTCTCCCCAAACCTCAGATGGCGATCGTTTCCTTGTAGGCGGTCTGCCAGCCCCAGGCGCCTGAGCCGTAGCCGCGCTTCACCACCCGTTCCTTGTAGATCTGGGCGATGATCTCGCCGTCGCCGGCGAGCAGCGACTTGGTCGAGCACATTTCCGCGCAGAGCGGCAACTTGCCCTCGGCGAGGCGGTTGGAGCCGTATTTCTGGAATTCGGCGGGCGAGAAATCGGCTTCCGGACCGCCGGCGCAGTAGGTGCACTTGTCCATCTTGCCGCGCGAACCGAAGTTGCCGACTTTCGGATATTGCGGCGCGCCGAAGGGGCAGGCGTAGAAGCAATAGCCGCAGCCGATGCAGAGGTCCTTGCTGTGCAGCACCACGGCGTCGGCCGTGGTGTAGAAGCAATCGACCGGGCAGACGGCGGCGCAGGGCGCGTCGGTGCAATGCATGCAGGCCATCGAGACCGAGCGCTCGCCGGGCTTGCCGTCATTGATGGTGACGACACGGCGGCGATTGATGCCCCAGGGCACCTCGTTCTCGTTTTTGCAGGCGGTGACGCAGGCGTTGCATTCGATGCAGCGGTCGGCGTCGCAGAGGAATTTTACACGGGCCATGGTTCAGTTCCTCTTCACGCCGCTGCGATCTGGCAAAGCGTGACCTTGCCTTCGTGCATGGCGGTCACGGGGTCGTAGCCGTAGGTGGTGACGATGTTGACGGATTCGCCGAGGACGATCGGGTCGGCGCCCTTGGGATAGTTCCCGCGCTGGTCCTGGCCCTGGTAGAAGCCGCCGAAGTGGAAGGGCATGAAGGCGACGCCCCGCCCGACGCGCTCGGTGACCAGCGCCTTGACGCGGACCTTGGCGTTGTTCTCCGGCCCGGAAACCCAGACGAAAGCGCCGTCCTGAATGCCGCGGGCCGCCGCGTCCGCCGGGTTGACCTCGACGAACATGTCCTGTTGCAGCTCAGCCAGCCACTTGTTCGAGCGGGTCTCCTCGCCGCCGCCCTCATATTCGACCAGTCGGCCGGAGGTGAGGACGATCGGGAAGGATTTGGCGATCCCCTTCTCCACCGCCGCCTTCTGGACGGAGGTGTGCAGGTTGGGGATGCGCAGGGTGCGCTCGTCGGGACGCGCCGGCCATTTGGCGACGAGATCGACGCGCGGCGAGTAGATCGGCTCCCGATGGACCGGCACCGGATCGGGCAGGTTCCAGGCGTTGGCGCGGGCCTTGCCGTTGCCATAGGGCAC
>JBKBRD010000338.1:0-3861 GCA_046292405.1 Allobosea sp.
CCGCCTTTGCCCGCAATCTCGACTACTACACCGGCTTCATCTTCGAGCTGCACGATCCCGCGCGGCCGGAACAGAAGCCGGTCGCGGGCGGCGGTCGCTACGACCATGTGCTCGGCCGTCTCGGCGCGGCCGGCGCCATTCCCGCCGTCGGCGCCTCGCTCTGGCTCGATCGGCTGACCGGAGACCGGGCATGAACCAGCCGAACCGGGACGACGCCCCGCTCGTCCTCGCCGTTCCCTCCAAGGGCCGGTTGCAGGAGAACGCCTTCGCCTTCTTCGGCCGCGCCGGCCTGAAATTCGTGCAGTCGCGCGGCGCGCGCGATTATCGCGGCACGATCTCCGGCGTCGAGGGCGCCGAGGTCGCGTTCCTCTCCGCCTCGGAGATCGTCTCGCAGCTTGCCTCGGGCGCAGCGCATCTCGGCGTCACCGGCGAGGATCTGGTGCGCGAGCAGGTGCCGGGCGCCGATACGGCCGTCGCGATGCTGACGCCGCTGGGCTTCGGCCACGCCAATGTCGTGGTGGCCGTGCCCCAGGCCTGGATCGATGTCCGCACCATGGCCGATCTCGACGATGTCGCCTCGACCCTGCGCGCCCGCCAGGGCCGCAAGCTGCGCGTCGCCACCAAATATGTGAACCTGACCCGCCGCTTCTTCGCTGAGCACGGGCTCGCCGATTACCGCATCGTCGAGAGTCTCGGCGCGACCGAGGGGGCGCCGGCCGCCGGTACCGCCGAGATCGTGGTCGACATCACCACCACCGGCTCGACCCTGTCGGCCAATGCGCTGAAAGTGCTGGATGACGGCGTGATGCTCGCTTCCGAGGCCAATCTCGTCGCCTCCGTGCGGGCGCCCTGGGGCGAGCGGGCGCGCAACGCCGCCCGGACCATCCTGTCGCGCATCGCGGCCGAGGAGGAAGCGCGGTCATTGCGCGAAGTCAGGCTGCGGGCGCTGGAAGCCTCGGCCGAAACGGTCGAAGCCATGTGTCGCCCCTTCGGCGCGCGGCTGCCCTTCGGCGTTGCGCCGTTCGGCGCGGTGCAGGTGATCCACTGCCCCGACAAGACCGTGTTCGGGCTCGTCGAGCATCTCGCCGAGGCCGGCGGCGACGATATCACCGTCTCCGCCCCGGCCTATGTCTTCCGCAAGGCCAATCCGCTGATCGAGCGCCTGTTCGCGCGGCTCTGAGCTTTCGGCGCCGCCTGACGTCAAGAGGCCGCTCCGGAGGGAGCGGCCTCTTTGGATGGCTCGCCCCGGGGGGAAGCGGCGAGCCTCGTGCTTCGATTGAACTGCACGCCCATCATCTACGCGGGGCGGGGCCGGCTGGATCACGGCCGCGAGCGTTTAGGCCGTCCTTCCCGGCTGGAGCGTCGACGTAAGCGGGGATAATTCCGGCGCATTCCCATGGTTGGAGATTGATCCCCGCGCGCTCAGCGGCTACGCGCAATGAGGTGGCCAGTCTGTGGCCGCGCCCCGGTCTTGACTTGCAGGTAACGGAACGATGAACCGACGCTCAGGCCTCGCCGCTTTCCTCGCCACGCTGACGTCCATGCTGGCTCTGGGCCAGACGCCGGCCGAGGCGCAGTTTCGCAGTCGGCAGAACCAGCAGCCGCCGGCCCAGCAGGTTCCGCCGCCAAGCCAGGGGCAGGAAAAGACCTTCCCACTCGGCGCCAGCTGGTCCGCGGTGCTCCTGAACGGCAAATCGATCAGCGATCGGCGCGCCACCTTCCAGGTCGACGCCAATCTGCGCGGCACCGGCTTCAGCGGCTGCAACACCTTCTCGGCGGCGGCCTATCCGCTGCGCCAGCAGGGTTTTGCCGTGGGGCCGCTCGCGCTGACCAAGCGCGCCTGCGACAAGGGCATGATGGATTTCGAGCGCGCGTTCCTGCTGGCGCTGCGCGGCGCGCAAAAATACGACCTGATCGACGGGCGCCTGGTCATCCAGGGCGCGGCCGGCGAAATCCGCTTCGACCGCGCGATCTGACGTTCCTCGCGCCGGGCTGCCTTGGAGCGGTTTCCGATCTGACTAAAATCAGATCGGCCGCTCTATCTCTTTGTTTTGTCGCATCATCTGATCCATCAACCGGTATCCGCTTGATAGGATGATGCTCTAGCCCGGCTCGACCATTTCGCGGGTTTCCACCGTCGGGCTGAACGTGCCGTCTTCATTGGGCGCCATCATCACCACCGCGTCATGCATCGTCCGCAGGGTCGAGCGATGGCCGATCGAGACGATCCGCGTCTGAGGCAGCGTCTTGTCGATCAACGCGTAGATTTCGCCCTCGAGCTTTTCGTCGAGCGAGGCGGTGGCCTCGTCCAGGAACAGCCAGCCCGGCTTGGCCAGCAGCGCGCGGGCGAAAGCCAGGCGCTGCTGCTCGCCGCCCGAGAGGCGCTGGCCCCAGAGATCGACTTCGTCGAGCCGGTCGGCGAGGTGCCCGAGCTTGACCTGCTCCATGGCGACGCGGATGTCGGCGTCGGAGTAGACATGCTCTTCCGCCGGATAGGCCAGCGTGGCGCGCAGCGTGCCCTGCGGCAAATAGGGGCGCTGCGGCAGCAGCATGATATCGGCGCCGGCGGGAATGCCGACCTTGCCCTCGCCGAACGGCCAGATGCCGGCGATGGCGCGAAACAGCGTGGATTTTCCCGAGCCCGACGGGCCGACCACAAGCGTGCGCCGCTGCGCGCCGAGATCGAGCCCGTTCACCCGCACGATTGGCCGGCCATTGGGCAAGGTCAGCACGGCGTCGTCGACATGCACCGAACTGCCGGCCGCCTTGGCCTGGTGAATGCCCTTGTCGCCCGCATCGGCGGCCTGCGCCTGGGCGATCGCCGCCTCGAAGGTGGTGAGCCGGTTGATCGAGGCGAGATAGGAGGCGATCGACTGATAGGAGTTGATGAAGAAGGACATCGCCGTCTCCACCCGCCCGAAGGCCGAGGAGACCTGGTTGAGCACGCCGAAGGTGATGGCGCCGGCGAAATAATACGGCGCCAGCAGCACGAAGGGGATGACGACGTTGGCCTGGTTGTAGGCGAGGGTGAAGGTCGTCAGCTTGAGCTTGCGCCACATCAGCTCGAAGAAATTCGCGACGATCGCCGAGAAGCTGCGGGCGAGCAGCTGGCGCTCCGCATATTCGCCGTTCATCAGCGCGATCTGCTCGGAATATTCGCGCAAGCGCGCCAGCGAGAAGCGGAAATTCGCCTCGCGCCGCTCCTGCTCGAAATCGAGCGCGATCAGCGGCTTGCCGATGAGATGGGTGATCCAGGTCGCCACCGCCGCATAGATCAGCGTCGCCCAGAAGATGAAGCCGGGGATGACGAGATTGGTGCCGGGCACCGTGATCGCGACCGGGATCGTCCACAGGATGATCGAGAAGGAGACCAGCGTCGAGACCTGCGTCAGCATGGTCAGCGAGAAGGAATAGGTCTGGTTGAGGAAGGCGCGCGTATCCTCGGCGATGCGCTGGTCGGGGTTGTCGGCGGTGCCGGCGAGCGAAATGCGGTAATGCGTGCCGTTGCTGAGCCAGCGGCGGTTGTATTCGGCCGCCATCCATTCGCGCCAGCGGATCAGCAGCACCGACTGCCCGACGATCTCGACGAGGTTGGTGATCGCGGAGATCGCCGCCCAGACGCAGAACACGAAGATCAGCTGATACCAGAAGGCTTCGGCGTTCTTCTCCTGCAGCGCGTTGTAGAAGTCGCGGTAGAAGAAGTTCAGCCGCAGCGAAACGCCGACCTGCGCCTGGTTCAGCACGACCAGGAAGACGATCAGCGCCACCGCCATATGGCCGAGCTTCACCGAATAGCGGCCGAAGGGCCAGAGATGCGCGGTGGTGCGCGCCTCCGAAAGGAAATAGGGCGACGAGATCCGG
>JBKBRD010000339.1:0-3861 GCA_046292405.1 Allobosea sp.
AAACGGCGAACGCGGGCACGCTGCATGAAGAACTCGTCGCGGCCGTGCGCGACTATCTCGTCGAGGGGCATGTCAGCGAGGGCGGGCGCATCCCCGAGCGCGAGCTGTGCCTGCGCTTTCGCGTATCGCGCACGCCGCTGCGCGAGGCGCTGAAGGTGCTGGCAGCCGAAGGGCTGATCGACCTGCTGCCCAATCGCGGCGCCAGGCTGCGGGCCCTGACCCAGGCCGATATCGAAGAACTCTTCGACGTGATCGGCGGGCTGGAGGCGCTGGCCGGGCGGCTGGCCTGCGAGCGCATCACCGAAGCCGAGCTCGCCGAGATCGTCGAGTGCCACCATGCGATGTATCGCGCCTATCTGCGCCGCGACCTCGCCGCCTATTTCAAGCTGAACCAGGATATCCACCACCGCATCGTCGCCGCCGCGCGCAACGCAACGCTGAGCGCGACCTATGCCAGCCTGTCGGGGCGGCTGCGACGGGTGCGCTACGCCGCCAATCTCGACGGCGAACGCGATCGCTGGGGCGAGGCCATGCGCGAGCATGAGGCGATCCTCGACGCGCTGGCGCGCCGCGACGGGCGGGACCTCAGCGAAATCCTGTTCCGCCATCTGCGCAACAAGCTGCGCTCCGTGGCGGGCCAGGACGCGCTGCCCGCCTTCCATGGCGGGGTTGACGCGACGACGGATGCATAGTCCGCAGAAACGCAATATTTTTTGAATGCAAAACAGGCCGGTGAACCGGCTGTGGGAGAGACGCCATGGGACATCAGGCGGCAGGCAGCGGCGCGGCCCGCAATCTTGGGCTGGAGCGCAGGCTGTCGCAGGCGCTGCAGGGCGACGTGCGTTTCGACGCCTTCACCCGCGGGCGCTACGCGACGGACGCTTCGATCTACCAGATCATCCCGCAAGGCGTCGCCTTCCCGCGCGACGAGACCGACATCGCCGCCGCGCTGCAGATCGCGGCGGAGCATGGCGTGCCGGTGATCGCGCGCGGCGGCGGCACCTCGCAAAACGGCCAGCCGATCGGCGATGCGCTGATCCTCGACATGAGCCGGCATTTCAACGGCGTCCGCGGCTATGACCGCGAGGCCCGCACCGTCACGGTGGCGCCGGGCCTGGTGCTGGAGGCTCTGAACACCCGGCTGCGCAAGGACGGGCTGTTCTTCCCGGTCGAGCCCTCGACCGCCAGCCGCTGCACGCTCGGCGGCATGGCCGGCAACAACTCGTCGGGCGCGCGCTCCCTGCGCTACGGCAAGATGTCCGACAATGTGCTGGCGCTGCGGGCGCAGTTCCACGATGGCGAGGCCTTTGCGCTCGGCGACGGCCCGATCGGCGACAACGCCTCGCCGCGGGCGCGGGAGCTGATGGGCCGGCTCACCGCGCTGGCGCGGCAGCATCGGCAGGAGATCGAGACGATCTTCCCGAAGGTGCAGCGGCGGGTCGGCGGCTATAATCTCGACGAACTCCTGCCGGAGCGGCCCAATCTGGCGCGTCTGCTGGTCGGCTCCGAAGGCACGCTCGCCATCACCACGGAAGCGACGCTGAAGCTCTCGCCGCTGCCGGCGCACCGCGTCATGGGCGTCTGCCATTTCCCGAGTTTTCGCGCGGCGATGGAGACGACCCGGCACATCGTGGCGCTCGATCCCGCGGCGGTCGAGCTCGTCGACAACAATGTGCTGGTGCTCGGCGCCGACATCCCGCTCTTCGTGCGCACGCTGGCCGACATCACGCGCGGCCAGCCCAATTGCCTGTTGCTGGTCGAGTTCGCCGGCGACGACCTCGCCGTGCTGAAACAGGATCTGAAGCGTCTCGACCAATGCATGGCCGATCACGGCTTCCCGGACGCCGTCGTCGACGTTGTCGAGCCGGCGCGGCAGAAGCCGGTCTGGGATGTGCGCGAGGCCTGCCTCAACATCATGATGTCGATGAAGGGCGACGGCAAGCCTGTGTCCTTCATCGAGGACTGCGCGGTGCCGCTGGAGCATCTCGCCGACTACACCGACGCCGTGACGGAGCTGTTTGCGCGCCACGGCACGCGCGGCACCTGGTATGCGCACGCTTCCGTCGGCTGTCTGCATGTCCGCCCGATCCTCAACATGAAGGACGAGGCGGGGGTGAAGGCGATGCGCGACATCGCGGAGGAGGCCTGCGCGCTGGTGCGCCGCTTCAAGGGCTCGTTCTCGGGTGAGCATGGCGACGGCATTTCGCGCTCGGACTTCGTCGAGCCGATGTTCGGCGCCCCCCTCACCCGCGCCTTCGAGCAGGTCAAGGACGGGTTCGATCCCGATAACCGGCTCAACCCCGGCAAGATCGTGCGGCCCTACCATATGGACGATCGCAGCCTGATGCGCTTTGCGCCGGGCTACGCCACGCCGGTTCCGGCCAAGGCCGCGCTCGACTGGTCGGATTGGGGCGGTTTCGGCGGCGCGGTCGAGATGTGCAATAATAACGGGACCTGCCGGAAGATGAGCGGCGGCACCATGTGCCCCTCCTGGCGCGCCACTCAGGACGAGCAGCATGTCACGCGCGGCCGTGCGAATTCGCTGCGGCTCGCCATTTCCGGCCAGCTCGGCCCGGACGCCTTCACCTCGCAGGAGATGAAGCAGACGCTGGATCTCTGCGTCTCCTGCAAGGGCTGCAAGCGCGACTGCCCGACCGGCGTCGACATGGCGCGGATGAAGATCGAGTTCCTGCATCATTACCACCAGCGCCATGGTCTGCCGCTGAAGGAGCGGCTGATCGCCTATCTCCCGCGCTATGCGGCCCTGGCTGCCCGATTCGCGCCCCTGCTCAATCTGCGCGACAGGATCCCGGCGCTGGCGCGGCTGAGCGAAAGGCTGCTCGGCTTCAGCGCCAGACGCTCGCTGCCGGTCTGGGGCCGACCCTGGGTCGAATCCGGCCGTCCCGCTACGCCCGACGCGGTGAAGGGCGACGGGCGCGATCTCATCCTGTTCGGCGACAGTTTCAACCGCGCCTTCGAGCCGGGAAATCTGGAGGCCGCCGAACGGGTGCTGGCCGCCGGCGGCTACCGCCTGCACAAGGTTGCGGCTGCCGACGGTGGACGGCCGCTCTGCTGCGGGCGCAGCTTCCTCTCGGCCGGGCTGGTCGACGAAGCCCGCAAGGAGGCGCAGCGCACGCTCGACGCCTATGCGCCCTATGTGGCGCGCGGGGCGCGGATCGTCGGCCTCGAACCCTCCTGCCTGCTGACCTTCCGCGACGAATTCGGCGCGATGCTGCCCAAGCAGCAGGTCGAGCCGGTGGCGAAGGCCGCTTTCCTGCTCGAAGAACTGCTGGCGGCCGATATGCGCGCCGGCACGACCCGGCTGCCCTTCAAGGACCAGGGCGGCCGGGTTGCGCATCTGCATGGCCATTGCCACCAGAAAGCCTTCGCCGCCATGGGCGCGGTTGAGGAAACGCTGCGGGCCATTCCGGGGCTGGAGGTCAGGCCGATCGAATCGAGCTGCTGCGGCATGGCCGGGGCCTTCGGCTACAATGCGGAGACGATCGACGTCTCGCTCGCCATGGCGGAGCTCTCCCTGCTGCCTTCGGTGCGCGCGGCGGGACCCGATGATCTGATCGTCGCGGACGGCACGAGCTGCCGCCATCAGATCCATGACGGCGCCGGGCGCGAGGCGCTGCATGTGGCGCGAATCCTGGCTCAGGCGCTCGCGCCTTGACCTATGGTCCGCGACATGGCGGCGATGCAAAGGCCGCCGCCCCCCTTGCGGCTTGTCGCGCAAACGGCCAAAAACCGTGCTTCGTCCCTGATCCGAGAACCTGATGTCGGCCTCGCACGCGAATGATACCCACGGGTTCCTGAGTGAAGGCGGCGAGACCGGCGCTTTGATCCGGGCTTTTCCAT
>JBKBRD010000340.1:0-3472 GCA_046292405.1 Allobosea sp.
TCCTACTACCGTCCTCATCGAGCCCTTTTCCTGCTCGACTTCGGCTGCGCCGTGCTGTCGGGCCTGCTCGAGCTGTGTTTCCCGCTGGCCGTCAAAGGCTTCGTCGATCTGCTGCTGCCGCGCGGCGATCTGCCGCTGATCATGCTCGCCGGCTTTGCATTGCTGGTCGTCTACGCGGTCAATTCCGGCTTGATGGCGATCGTCACCTATTGGGGCCATGTGCTCGGCATCAATATCGAGACGGAGATGCGGCGGCGCGCCTTCGAGCATCTGCAGAAGCTGTCCTTCCGCTTCTATGACGAGCAGAAGACAGGGCATCTCGTCGCGCGCGTGACCAAGGATCTCGAGGAGATCGGCGAAGTCGCCCATCACGGCCCCGAAGATCTGTTCATCGCGATCATGACCTTTCTGGGCGCCTTCGCGCTGATGCTGACGGTGCATGTCGAGCTCGCGGTGATGACGGCGCTGGTGGTGCCGCTCGCCGGCTTCGTCGTCGCCCGCTACGGCGCACGCATGACCCGCAACTGGCAGAACCAGTTCGGCCGCGTCGGCGCCTTCAATGCCCGGCTCGAGGAGAATATCGGCGGCATCCGCGTGGTCCAGGCCTTTGGCAATGAGGCGCATGAGAAGCAGCTCTTTGCCGGCGACAATGCCCGCTATCGCGACACCAAGCTCGCCGGTTATCGCATCATGGCGTCGAGCCAGGCCCTGAACTATCTCGGCATGCGGCTGGTGCAGCTGCTGGTGATGCTGGCGGGCACCTGGTTCGTGGTGCAGGGGAGCCTGAGCATCGGCGGCTTCGTCGGCTTCCTGCTGCTGGTCGGGGTGTTCTACCGACCGCTCGACAAGATCGCGAGCGTGATCGAGACCTATCCGAAAGGGATCGCCGGTTTCCGCCGCTATCAGGAGCTGCTGGCGACCGAGCCCGACATCGTCGACAAGCCGGACGCCATCACGCCCGGCGCGCTGCGCGGCGACATCGCGCTCGACAATGTCAGCTTCGGCTACGCCAAGGGCCGCCCCATCCTTCAGGGGATCGACCTCGCGATCCGGGCCGGGGAAACGATCGCCTTCGTCGGCCCCTCCGGCGCCGGCAAGACCACGCTGCTTTCGTTGCTGCCGCGCTTCTACGAGGTCGACGCCGGGCGCATCTCGATCGACGGCATCGACATCCGCGACATGACGCTGGCCGGGCTGCGACGGCAGATCGGCATCGTCCAGCAGGATGTCTTCCTCTTCGCCGGCACCATCCGCGAGAACATCGCCTATGGCCGGCTCGACGCCGGCGAGGCGGAGATCGTCGCGGCTGCCCGGCGCGCCCGGCTCGACAGCATGATCGCCGATCTCCCGGCCGGGCTCGACACGGTGGTGGGCGAGCGCGGGGTGAAGCTCTCGGGCGGCCAGAAGCAGCGGCTGGCGATCGCGCGCATCTTCCTGAAGAACCCGCCGATCCTCATTCTGGACGAGGCGACGTCGGCCCTCGACACGGAAACCGAGGCTGCGATCCAGGCTTCGCTGGCGGAGCTTTCCGTCGGGCGCACGACGCTGGTCATCGCGCATCGCCTCGCCACGATCCGCCACGCCGACCGCATCGTCGTCGTGACCGAGCAGGGCATTGCCGAGCAGGGCCGTCATGACGAGCTGGTCAGGGCAGGGGGCGCCTATCAGGCCCTGCACGAAGCGCAGATGGCGCCGCCCGACCGCTACCAGGGCGCGGCCGAATGATCGGCCGGACCATCCTGCGAGACGCCGCTGACGCGGCGCCTCAGGATGCGGGCTGCGGGGTGACAGACCGGCGCCTTCCGCTTGGTCCATCCGGGTCCGGCAACCGCACGCAGCCCCGCCGCCCTCATCCTGAGGCGCGCCGCAGGCGCGTCTCGAAGGATGCTCCAGGAGGCGCCCGCGCGCGCTGGATCATCCGTCGAGACGGCCCATACGGACCTGCTTGGGATGAGGGCTGGTCGGCGCCTTGCCAATGGGCGAAGGCTGGCGCTTCTTAGGCGTTGACTTCCATTTTTGGCGTCTTCAAATTCGTAGGTACACAAACGAATTCGCGGATCGGTCCGGACGGAAGCAGGCAGTGAGTGTCAACAAGCGCCGGGGCTCCTGCCACCGGGCACAAGTCGGGAAACACAGATGACGATCGACCGTCGCAGTCTTCTAGCCGGTGCAGCCGCCACCGCCACCGTGATCGCCGCGCCATCGCTGGTGCGCGCCCAAGCGTCAGGCCCCATCAAGATCGGCGAGATCAACAGCTACACCGCCCAGCCGGCCTTCCTGAAGCCCTATCGTCAGGGCTGGGAGCTGGCGCTGGAGCAGGTCAATGCCGGCGGCGGCGCGCTCGGCCGCAAGATCGAGACGATTTTTCGCGACGATGGCGGCAAGCCCGAGGATGCGGTGCGTCATGCCGGCGACCTGATCAACGCCGAGAAGGTCGATTTGCTCTCGGGCGGCTTCCTCTCCAATGTCGGCCTGGCGATCGCCGATTTCGCGGCGCAGAACAAGCGGCTCTATGTGGCGTCCGAGCCGCTGTCGGACGCGCTGGTCTGGGCCAAGGGCAACCGCTACACCTTCCGCCTGCGCCCCTCCACCTACATGCAGGCGGCGATGCTGGTCGAGGAGGCCGCCAAGCTTCCCGCCAAGAAATGGGCGCTGGTCGCGCCGAACTACGAATACGGCCAGTCCGCCGTGCGCTGGTTCAAGGAACTGCTGAAGAAGGCCAAGCCGGACGTCGAATTCGTGGCCGAGCAGTTCCCTGCGCTGGGCCGCATCGACGCCGGCGCGACGGTGCAGGCGCTCGAGGCTTCGAAGCCCGACGCCATCTTCAACGTCACCTTCGGCGCCGATCTTTCGAACTTCGTCCGCCAGGGCAATACGCGTGGCCTGTTCGAGGGTCGCACCGTCGCCTCGATGCTGACGGGCGAGCCCGAATACATGGACCCGCTCGGCGCCGAGACGCCTGTCGGCTGGATCGTCACCGGTTATCCGCATGCCGACATCAAGACGCCCGAGCACGTCAAATTCCGCGAGGCCTATGTTAAGAAATTCAACGACTATCCGCGCCTGGGATCGGTCGTCGGCTTCGACACCATGAACTCGATCGCCGCCGCGCTGGCGAAGGCCGGCTCCACCGACAATGAGAAACTGGTCGATGCGATGAAGGGGCTGAAATTCCCCTCCGCTTTCGGCCAGGCCGAGTATCGCGCCGTCGACCACCAGTCGACGCTGGGCGCCTATGTCGGCAAGACTGCGGTCAAGGACGGCAAGGGCGTGATGGTCGACTGGAGCTATCGCGACGGCACCAAATACCTGCCGTCGGACGAGGTCGTGAAGACGCTGCGCCCCGCAGGCTGATCCCGCCGCTCCGGGCGGCGACGCCGCCCGGCCGGCTCTGGATTCCACCACCCCGCCTCTTCCCTTAGGGGGAGAGGACCTCGTCGCGCCTGTCGGGGCGACCCCCGCCATGTGTGCG
>JBKBRD010000340.1:3482-3859 GCA_046292405.1 Allobosea sp.
TACTACCCCGCCGCGCCGGGCGCCCCCACGCCCGCAAGGTGTGCGCTGACTCATGGTCGATCTCATCCTCACCCAGACGCTGAACGGGCTGGCCTCCGCCTCTTCGCTGTTCCTCGTGGCTTCGGGCCTGTCGATCATCTTCGGCGTCACGCGCATCGTGAATTTCGCGCATGGCTCGCTCTACATGCTCGGCGCCTATCTCGCCTGGACGCTGGTCAGCCGCTTCGGCCCGGCCGATGCGCTCGGCTTCTGGGCCGGGGTGGCGTTGGCGGCGCTGCTGGTCGGGCTGATCGGCGTCGCCATCGAATTGCTGATCCTGCGCCGGATCTACCAGGCGCCCGAACTCTTCCAGTTGCTCGCGACCTTCGGCGTCGTTC
>JBKBRD010000341.1:0-3833 GCA_046292405.1 Allobosea sp.
AGCACGCCATCGGCATCCTGGCCAAGCAGGGTCGGGGCATGCCGCAGAGCGATGCGGAGGCGGCGCGCTGGATGGCGCGGGCCAGCGCCGGCGGCCATGTTCCGGCTCAGATCGAATACGCCATCATGCTGTTCAACGGCGCCGGCGTCGCGGCCGATGAGGACGCCGCAGCCAAATTGTTCCTGGCGGCGGCGCTCAAGGGCAACCCGATCGCGCAGAACCGGATCGCGCGCCTCTACCAGAGCGGCCGCGGCATCTCGCTCGATTCGATCGAGGCCGCGGCCTGGCACCTCGCCGCCCGCGCCCAGGGGCTCGACGACCCCGTCCTGGATCAGCTGCTGGAACGGCTGACGCCGGAGCAGCGCGAGCGCGCGGCCAATCTCGCGGCGACGCGAATCGAGGGTGCGGCCTTGACGACGCCCGGCCAGACGAGCAAGTGACGGGCTGACCTTCCCGGCGCGGCAGCCCTGCCGGCGCCGGGCCGCTGTTTTGACATTCCTGTTCCGGGCGCGAGCCCGGTCGACGAGCGCTGCCGGGCGCGCAAGAGGTATCGATGATCCGTTCTCCCCTGATGACCGTGATGACGGACGCCGTGATGAAGGCGTCCCGCTCCCTCAAGCGCGATTTCGGCGAAATCGAGAACCTGCAGGTGCTGGCCAAGGGCCCGGGCGACTTCGTCTCCAAGGCCGACCACAAGGCCGAGAGCATTCTGCGCGAGGCGCTGGAGAAGGCGCGGCCGGGCTATGGCTTCGTCATGGAGGAAAGCGGCGTCGTCCATGGTACGGACGAGAGCAATCGCTGGCATATCGACCCGCTCGACGGCACCCACAACTTCCTGCGCGGCATTCCGCACTGGAACATCTCCGTCGCGCTCGAGCGCGACAACCAGTTCGTGGCCGGAATCGTCTACGACGCCGCCAAAGACGAGCTGTTCATGGCCGAGAAGGGCAAGGGCGCCTATGTCAACAACCGCCGCATGCGCGTTTCCGGCCGCCGCGAGCCGGCCGACATGCTCATCGGCATGGGCGTGCCCCATATCGGCAAGGGCGGCCATCCGCTCTTCCTGCGCGAGCTTGCGGCCGTGATGCCGCGCTTCGCCAATGTCCGCCGCATGGGCGCGGCCGCGCTCGACATCGCCTATGTCGCCGCCGGCCGCATGGACGCCTATTGGGAGCGCGGTCTCAATACCTGGGATTTTGCCGCCGGCGCGGTGATGATCCGCGAAGCGGGCGGAACCTTCGGCACGCTGGACGGCAAGCAGCCGACCAGCGCCAAGGACATCATCTGCGGCAATGAAGTCGGCGAACAGGCCCTGCGCGCAGCGCTCAAGACCGTAGGCTGAGCGCGCGGCCCGTCATTCGCGCTTGATCCTTGCGGCGGGGAAGGCGACAGTCTCCGCGCTGCGGCGGGGCAATGTCTGGAGCGGGGCGGGAGCGCGCGGCGGAGGGCTGCGCGATCGACGCTCTCGCGCCGGAGGCGAATGGAAGATGAGCATGGCGACTGAGGATCTGGCGGCCGAGCGATTTGCGGCCGCGCCGGCGCGGGACGAGACCCGCTTTTCCAGACCATTGCGCTATGTCATCCGCACCCTGGTCTTCCTGGCCCTGATCGGCTTCCTCGGCTTCATCCTGCAATCCGGGCTGGTGACGGCGTTTGCGACGAATGCGCCGCTGAACGGGCTGATCCTCGGCTCGCTGTTCGTCGGCGTGCTGATCGCGCTGCGCGAACTCTGGCGCATCCACAGCGAAGCGCGGGCCGCGACCCGGCTGGCCGCCGATCCGGGCGGCGCCGAGATCGAGCGCACCCAGGTCATCGCCCCGCTCGGCGGCGTGCTTCCGGCCCTGGAGCGGCGCAGCCTCGCGCCGTCTCAGGCCGCGACCGTGCTGGAATCGATCGCGGTGCGGCTCGACGACGGGCGCGAGGTGCTGCGCTATCTCGCCGGGCTGCTCGTCTTCCTCGGCCTGCTCGGCACCTTCTGGGGCCTGCTCGACACCGTGTCCTCGGTCGGCAACGTCATCAAGTCGCTGCGCACCGGGGCGGAAGCCGGCGTGCTCTTCGACGAACTCAAGGCCGGGCTCGCCGCGCCGCTGGCCGGCATGGGCCTGTCCTTCTCCTCCTCGCTCTTCGGCATTGGCGGCTCGCTGGTGCTCGGTTTCCTCGAGCTCCAGGTCGCGCAGGCGCAGCGGCGCTTCCGCAACGAGATCGAGACCTGGCTGAGCACGCGCACCGCGCTCGACGGCGGCGCGATGGCGGCCAGCCTCGGGGATGCCGGCGCAAGCCTGACCGAGCGCTTCGACAAGCTCGGCGCGGCCATGGCGGAAGGCGGCGCCAACAACCGCGCCGCGACCCAGGCCCTGGCCAATCTCGCCGAGGGCATTCAGGGTCTGGTGCAGCACATGCGCTCGGAGCAGCAGTTGATCCGCGACTGGGTGGAGGCGCAAGCCGCCCGCGAGAAGGATCTCAAGCGCCTGATCGAAAGGCTGACCGCCGACCATGTGACCGAGCCATGAGCCGGGCGTCCGAGCACAGCATCGCGAGCCCGGCCCTCATCGCGCCGCGTTTTCGCAGCGTCATGACCGCATTCACAGCAGGAGCCGACTGACCATGGCCCTCTCGCGCTCCCATCGACGCGACGACGTCAATTTCTGGCCCGGCTTCGTCGATGCGCTGTCGACCATGCTGATCGGCATCGTCTTCCTGCTCTCGGTCTTCGTGCTGGGCCAGTTCTTCCTGTCGCAGGAGCTGACCGGCAAGGACACCGCGCTTGAACGGCTGAACCGGCAGATCTCGGAGCTCACCGACCTGCTGGCGCTGGAACGATCCTCCAATCGCGAGACCAAGGAAAACCTCGCTCTGCTGCAATCAACCCTGGCGCGGGAACAGGGAGAGCGCAGCCGCGTCGAGGGCTTGCTGCAGGCGCAGGCCGGCAATGCGCCGGCCCAGCTCGCCGAGACTCAGAAAGCGCTGGAAAGCGAAAAGCAGCTATCGGCGCGCGCCCAGGCGACCGTCGATCTCGTCAACCAGCAGATCGTCGCCATGCGTCGCCAGCTCGCAGCGCTCGAGGAGGCGCTCAACGCCTCAGAGACCAAGGACCGGGAATCGCAGGCCCGGATCGCGGAGCTGGGTTCGCGGCTCAACGTGGCGCTGGCGCAACGCGTGCAGGAGCTGGCGCGCTACCGCTCCGACTTCTTCGGCCGCTTGCGGCAGGTGCTCGGCACGCGGCCCGACATCCGCGTCGTCGGCGACCGTTTCGTCTTCCAGTCCGAAGTCTTCTTCGATGTCGGCCAGGCCGTGCTCAAGCCCGAGGGCCGCGGCGAACTCGACAAGCTCGCGACCATCCTGATCGACCTTGGCCGCGAAATGCCGCCGGACATCCCGTGGATCCTGCGCGTTGACGGTCATACCGACAACCGCCCGATCCGCTCGGCCCAGTTTCCGTCGAACTGGCACCTGTCCTCGGCCCGCGCCATCGCGGTCGTGGAATATCTGGTGTCGCGCGGCCTGCCGACCGACCGCATCGCCGCCACCGGTTTCGGCGAGTTCCAGCCGCTCGACGTCGCCAGCACCGACGAGGCCTATCGCCGCAACCGCCGCATCGAATTCAAGATCACGGAGCGCTGAGATGGCCCGCTTCCTCGCCAGCGCGCTCGGCCTCGGCATCGCGCTCGCGGCCGCTCCGACCCTTGGCCAGGCGCGACCGGTCCATATCGGCGAATGCGCCGCCTGCCATGGCGAGGACGGGATCGCCCGCGATATGGAGGTGCCGCATCTCGCCGGCCAGAACGAACGCTATCTCTACAACCAAATGCTCGCCTTCCGCAGCGGCAAACGCC
>JBKBRD010000342.1:0-3829 GCA_046292405.1 Allobosea sp.
CAGATAGGCGCGGAATTCGAGCGGATGCGTCACCGTGGTCGAATAGACGCCGGGCGCGGCGAATTTGGCGTAGCCGCGCCGGGTCGCCGCCGGCAGTTGCGCCGGCTCGTAGGTGACGCGCAGCAGCGGGTAGCGATAGGCGGCGCGCCTGGCGCCGTCAGGCGGTTCGCCGGTTTCGAAGAAATGGTGGAGATCATGCCGCAGCGCCGCCTTGGCCTGCTCATAGAGCGCCTCCAGCCGGTCGACGGCGGCGTCTGGCGTGGCGGCGGTCTCGAAACGCATTGCGGCTGGCTTCCTCTGCTGACCGGAGCGTAAAGCAAGGGAGGGCGCAGGCAAACCGCCGCCGCCGCGCTCAGCCCAGGACGGCGTAGGCGATCAGCAAGGCGATCGCCCACAGCGCCCAATTGCCCCAGCGATTGCGCTGCGCTTCGGCGCGGCCGATCGCCTCGATGCTGCGCTCGTCCAGGGCGAAGCCGCGGCGCGAGGCGTCCTCGATCTGGCCCAGCACGCGCTCGGCCCGCGACACGGTCTCGGGCAGCGCGGCGAGGCTGAACAGCAGCGATTTGGCGCCGCGCCCGGCATCCTCGATCTTGCCGAGCGGCCCGAGATTGCGGGTGATCCAGTCGCGCACCACCGGCTCGGCCGTGGTCCACATGTCGAGCTGCGGATCGAGCGTGCGCGCCACGCCCTCGACCACCACCATGGTCTTCTGCAGCATCACCAGCTCGGTGCGCGTCGCCATGTCGAACAGGCCGGTGATCTCGAACAGCAGGGTCAGCACCTTGGCCATCGAGATCTGGTCGGCGCTCTTGTCATGGATCGGCTCGCCGACGGCGCGGATCGCCTGGGCGAAATCGGCGACGGAATGATGGGCGGGGACGTAGCCCGCCTCGAAATGCACTTCGGCGACGCGGGTATAGTCGCGCTGGATGAAGCCGAGCAGGATCTCGGCGAGGAAGCGCCGCTCCTTCGGGCCGAGCCGGCCCATGATGCCGCCATCGACGGCGACGAGCCGCCCCTGCGCATCGACGAACAAATTGCCCGGATGCATGTCGGCATGGAAGAAGCCGTCGCGGATCGCGTGCTTCAGGAAGGATTGGATGACCGTCTGCGCCAGCGCCACGAGGTCGTGCCCGGCCGCCTGCAGCCCGGCAATGTCCGACAGGCGCACACCGTCGACCCATTCATCGACCAGCATCTCGCGCGCCGTCAGCTGCCAATCGGGCTGCGGCACCCGGAAATCGGCGTCGTCGCGGGTGTTTTCGGCGAATTCGGAGAGGGCGGCCGCCTCCAGCCGCAAATCCATCTCCATCGTCACCGACCGCGCCAGCGTGTCGACGACGCCGGAAAAGCGCAGGCGGCGCGCCTCGGCCGAGCGGCTTTCGGCCCATTCCGCGCCAAAGCGCATCGCCGCCAGATCGCGCTGGAAGCGGTCGCGGATGCCGGGCCTGAGCACCTTGACCGCGACCTCGCGGCCATCCTTCAGCCGGGCGCGATGCACCTGGGCGATCGAGGCCGCCGCGACGGGAGGGCCGAACTCCGCAAAGACCTGCTCGGCCGGCATGCCATGGGCGGCGGCGATCGTCGCCCGCGCCTGCTCCATCGGGAAGGGCGGCATCCGGTCCTGCAGCGCCGAGAGATCGGCGGCGATCCTCATCCCGACGACATCGGGCCGCGTCGCCAGGAACTGACCGAACTTGACATAGCTCGGCCCCAGCCGCTCCAGCGCGGCGGCAAGCCGCGTGGCGGAGGAGCCGGCGCCCGGCCGCTCGATCAGCCGCCCGAGCCTGATCGCGCCGCGCGCCAGCGGCGGCAGCACGGACGGGTCGACCAGCGCCAGCGCGCCTTCGCGGGCCAGCACGAAGCCGATGCGCGCCGTGCGGGCGATGTGAAACAGCGAGGAGATCATGCGCGGACCAGAAGGCTCGTCACAGCTTCCAGCCCGAATGCAGCGCCACTACGCCGCCGGTCATCGGCGTGAACTTCGCCCGCCTGAAGCCGGCCTCGGTCATCATCGCCGCGAAAGCCTGCGGCCTGGGGAATTTGCGGATCGACTCGACCAGATATTGGTAGGGCTCGGCCTCGCCGGTCACCATCCGCCCCATGGGTGGGATGACGTTGAAGGAATAGGCCTCGTAGACCTTGTCGAGCAGCGGCACGTCGACATGGCTGAATTCGAGGCAGAGAAAGCGCCCGCCGCGCTTGAGCACGCGAAACGCCTCGGCCAACGCCATGTCGATGCGCGGCACGTTGCGGATGCCGAAGGCGATCGTATAGGCGTCGAAATGATTGTCGGGCAGGCCGAGCGCTTCGGCGTTGCCCTGGACGAAGCGGACCCGCCCATCGCCGGGAAAGCGCTTCTGCGCGCGCTCGCGGCCCACCGCCAGCATCTCGCGGTTGATGTCGAGCACGGTGACGTCGGTCAGCGGCCCGCCCGCCTGCAGCACCTGGAAGGCGACGTCGCCCGTGCCGCCGGCGACGTCGAGATGGTGGAAGGGCCGGTCTTTCGCCGGTTTCAGCGTGGTGATCAGCGCATCCTTCCAGAGCCGGTGCAGACCGCCCGACATCAGGTCGTTCATCAGGTCGTAGCGGCCCGCCACCTTGTGGAAGACATCGTCGACCTTGGCCTGCTTCTGCGCGAGCGGCACGGTCTCATAGCCGAAATGGGTGGTGTCGGAGGCTGCTGTCACGGTGAGGCTGCTCTTGTGTTTGGCTCTGGCGATGAATAGCGAAACCATCCGGGCTTGTCGCGGCCCGTCTCGACGCAGGCCGGAAAGCGCATAGGACACCATGCCAGAACTCCCCGAGGTCGAAACCGTCCGGCGCGGGCTGGAGCCGGCGATGGTCGGCCAGATCATCGCGCGCGTCGAGCTGCGCCGGCCCGATCTGCGCTTCCCCCTGCCCGAGCGCTTCGTCGAGCGCCTGACCGGGCGGCGCATCGAGGCCCTGTCGCGCCGCGCCAAATATCTGATCGCCGATCTCGACGACGGCGCGGCGCTGATCATGCATCTGGGCATGAGCGGGCGCTTCGTCGTCGAGGCGCCCGACGCGCCTGCGCTGGAGCCCGGCGCCTTCTACAGCGATGTCGGCCGCCATCTCCAGCACGACCATGTCGTGTTTCATCTCGGCAGCGGCGCCCGCGTCACCTATAATGACGTGCGCCGCTTCGGCTTCATGGATCTCGCGCCCCGCGCCGAACTTGCGGCCTCCCGTCATTTCCTCGGCATGGGCATAGAGCCGCTCGGCAACGAGCTCTCGGGCGACAGCCTGGCCAAGCTCTTTGCCGGCAAAGTCGCGCCGCTGAAAGCCGCGCTGCTCGACCAGCGCCTGGTGGCGGGGCTCGGCAACATCTATGTCTGCGAGGCCCTGTTCAGAGCCGGGCTGCATCCGCAGGCGCAGGCCGGCAGCCTCGCCACCGCCACCGGCCGCCCGCGCCCGGCGGCCCATCGCCTGGCCGCCATCATCCGCGAGGTGCTGGAGGAGGCGGTCGCGGCCGGCGGCTCGACCCTGCGCGATTTCGCCCATGCCGACGGCTCGCTCGGCTATTTCCAGCATCGTTTCCGCGTCTATGACCGCGAGGGCGAGCCCTGCACGGCGCCGGGCTGCGGCTCGCTCGTCAAGCGCCTCGTCCAGTCCGGCCGCTCGACCTTCTATTGCGAGACCTGTCAGCCGCGCGGCTGAGGCGGCGCGCCCGGCTGGGCCGCGACGCAGTCGACGCTGTGGTCGATCAGCCCCCAGCTCGGGGCCGAACCCGTCCAGATGAAGCCGTCCGGCCGGCCGAGTCCGGGGTCGTCGAGCGCGCCCGCCCGCACCACCATCAGATGCGGCC
>JBKBRD010000343.1:0-3823 GCA_046292405.1 Allobosea sp.
GGGCGAGCCCCAGGCGCAGCGCTGCGTCACGAAAGCCTCGACCGCGCGCTGTCCGGATGGTCCGGGGCGCTGGCGTGCGAGCACAAAGAATCAGGGGCGCTTGGGCTTCACCGGCGCGGGCAGCAGGCCTTCGCGCTGCAGCTTCTTGCGCTGCAGCTTGCGGGCGCGGCGCACGGCCTCGGCCTTCTCGCGGGCCTTCTTTTCCGAGGGCTTCTCGAAATGGCCACGCAGCTTCATCTCGCGGAAAATGCCTTCGCGCTGCATCTTCTTCTTGAGGGCGCGGAGAGCCTGATCGACGTTATTGTCGCGAACGAGAACCTGCACGTGATTGTCCGTTTCCAGCGGGTTGGTCTGATGAGCTCGGGCCGGAAACCCGCAAAACGCGACATTTCCGGAAGGTGTGTGCCGATATCAGAATTCGCTTTGGCTGTCCACGCCGGAAAACGCGGAAATATCGCGCGGTTTGGACCTTTCGGAGCGGCCCGCCTCAGCCGCCGGGCAAGCGAACTCAGCGCTGTCGCTTGTCCTGAGCCGCGACGTAGCTCGCCAGGACGGAGCTGATCCGAGACTGATAGCCTTTGCCGGTCGCCTTGAAGTGGCGGATCACGCCCCGAGGCAGACGGAGCGTGATCTGTTCGGTGCCTTCCGGTTCGATGATCTGCGCGTGATCCCAGAAGCCGGGCGGTATCGAACCCGCATCCGCGTCGGAGGTCGCGCGTCGCTCGATCTCCTCATCGCTCAACGCCCGGACGTCCGACGTCAGCGGCGGCGCCGCGGGGAGCGTATCGAGCGATTCATAGCGGATCGCTGGCGAACCGGCTGTAAACTTCGCGCTCATTCCGTCCAGCCCTCCACGCCGAGATGATGCGGATATCGCCGTCGCGCTCCGTAAAGACGACCCGCAGGATTTCGCCTTCGAACGCGCCCAAAGCCAGGTAACGCCTTTCGCCATAGTCCCGGCGCATGTCGGCGACCTTCAGAATGCGCCCGCGGAAGATCTGGGCAGCCTGCAGAAAGCTGACGCCATGCTTCGCCGCGTTGGCGCTACTTTTTGCCGAATCCCACTGAAAACCCAAGGAGTGTAACCGCAAATGTAGTTACAAACAAGACGCGCCCGCGTCCACCGGCCGCGTCGAAACGGACCATTAACAGGGCTCCGGCGACACCCGCGTGACATGGCCCATCTTGCGCCCCGGCCGGGCTTCGCGCTTGCCGTAGAGATGCAGATGCGCGCCGGGCTCGGCCAGCAAGGCCCGCCAGCGCAGGCTGTCATCGCCGATCAGGTTCTCCATCGTCACCAGCCCGCGTCGCCGGCTGGAGCCGAGCGGAAAGCCACAGACGGCGCGGACATGCTGGTGGAACTGCGAGGTTTCCGCGCCCTCGCTGGTCCAATGGCCGGAATTATGGACGCGCGGCGCGATCTCGTTGACGATCACGCGCTCGGCCGCGCCTTCCCCGGTGATGAACATCTCGACCGCGAAGACCCCGACGTAAGCCAGCGCTTCGCCGATGCTGCGCGCCGCCGCGATGGCGACCGCCGCCGTTTCCGGGCGCAGTTGCGCCGGCACGCGCGTAACCGCCAGGATATGGTCGCGGTGCTCGTTCTCGCAGACGTCGAAGGCCGCGAATTCGCCATCCGGCCCGCGCGCCGCCACCACCGACACCTCGCGGACGAAGGGCACGAAACCTTCGAGCACGGCTGGGAAGCGGCCAATCATGTCATAGGCCTCGGCGAGATCCGTGCCCGCCGCGATCTTGACCTGGCCCTTGCCATCATAGCCGAAGCGCCGCGTCTTCAGAATGCTGGGGCGGCCGAGCCCGGCGACGGCCGTCTCCAGCGCGGCGAGCGAGTCGATATCGCGATAAGGAGCAACAGCAAGGCCGAGGCCGGCGACGAAGCTCTTTTCGCTCAGCCGGTCCTGGGTTACGGCGAGGGCGCGCGCTCCGGGATGGAGCGGGACATGCGCCGCCAGAAACGCAGCGGTCGGGGCCGGCACATTCTCGAATTCATAGGTAACGAGATCGACCGCCTCGGCGAAGGCCGCCAGCGCCGCCTCGTCCTCATAGGCCGCCAGCGTATGGCGCGCCGCGACATCGAAAGCCGGGCTGTCGGCCTCGGGCGTGTAGATGTGGCAGCGAATGCCGAGATCGGCCGCAGCCAGCGCGATCATGCGCGCCAGCTGGCCGCCGCCGAGGATGCCGAGCACCGCGCCGGGCGCAAAATGGGCCTGAGCCATCAGGCGTCGTCCCGCACGGGCCGCTCGGCGATGGCGGCGGTCTGGCGGGCGCGATAGGCATCGAGCCGCTCGGCGAGCGCCGCATCGCCCAGCGCCAGCACCGCCGCGGCGAGCAGCGCCGCATTGGTCGCGCCGGCCTTGCCGATGGCAAGCGTGCCGACGGGAATGCCCGCTGGCATCTGCACGATCGACAGCAGGCTGTCCTGGCCGGAGAGCGCCTTGGATTCGACAGGCACGCCGAAGACCGGCAGCGGGGTCAGCGACGCGGTCATGCCAGGCAGATGGGCGGCCCCGCCCGCGCCGGCGATGATGACCTTGAAGCCGTCCGCCTTTGCGCTTTTTGCGAAGGCGACCATGCGCTCGGGCGTGCGGTGGGCGGAGACGATGCGGGCGTCATAGGCGACGCCGAGCGCATCCAAAGTCTCTGCCGCGTGGCGCATCGTCGCCCAGTCGGACTGGCTGCCCATGATGATGGCGACGTGGGGGCTGGTCTTGACCATTGCGCGTCCGGTGTTCGGGCGGAAGCGGGCGATCTAGACCGGCGAACGCTGAGGAAGCAAGCGGCGAATCCGAATTGACGCGGTTCAGGCGATGATATCGGGCGTCAGCGCGTCCTCGATCTGGGCAATGCGGTCTCTCAGATAAAGCTTGCGCTTCTTCAGCCGCTGCACCTGGATCTGGTTGATGGAGCCAACCCGCTCCAGCGCATCGATGGCGCTGTCGAGATCGCGATGCTCCTCGCGCAGGCGGGCGAGTTCGGACAGGAAGGTCTCGATCTCCTCCGGGCTGAATTCCAATCCCATAGGCCATCTCATCATCGCCGCGATTGGCGGCGACTATGCGGACAGGCCGGGCGCGCCGCAAGAGCGGGTTCCCGTCCAGGGCGTGGCGGATCTCATTCGTCGCGCCCGGCAAGGAGTCGTCAAGGATCACAGAAAGTCATGCCACGCCGCGAAAACGGCCGGCAGACGTGAAGCCGGCTCTGTGTCACACTTTGTAGGTCAACCGCTCATCAGGAGGATCCAGATGTCGTTGCAGACCCATCTCGCAGAACTCGAACGCAAACACCGCCAGCTCGAGGAGGCCATCTCCCAGGCCGCGGCTCGCCCGTCTACCGAGGCGCTGAACATGGTCGAGATGAAGCGAAAGAAGCTGCTCCTGAAGGAAGAGATTGAGCGCGTGAGGCAAACCCTGCCGGATCGAACGCTGCACTGAGACGATCCGGGCCGCGGCGGCCCGGTCGCGTGCGCGAAGAGGCGGGACCGGCTCCGAAAGGAGCCGGTCTTTTCGTATTCAGGCGGGGCTGAGGTCCGCGCCGCCGCGACGGCGCAGCATAGGCCAGTTGTCGGCGGGATTTGCGGTGGCCGTGCCAGGCGAGCTCGCGCTCGCCGACATCGACATGGACCAGCCCGTTAGAATAGGTGCCGACCCCGCCGACCGCCTCGATCTGCTTGGCGGCGCTGGCCGCCTTGCGGGCCGATGTCGCCAGCGGGCGGAAGTCGATGGCCTTGCCGACATAATGCTGGGAGCGGCGTGCATGACGGCCGCCACAGGTCGAGGTGATCTGGATCGGGCCGATCTTCGCG
>JBKBRD010000344.1:0-3815 GCA_046292405.1 Allobosea sp.
CGGCGGCGCGCCTGCCCTCGCGCCTGCTCTAGAGCATGCTGGGAAGCACCCGGTCCGGCGGCTTGTGCCCGTCCATGAAGGTCTTGATGTTGACGATGACCTTCTCGCCCATATCAGCCCGGCCCTCATGCGTGGCCGAACCCATATGCGGCAACACGACGATCCGGTGGTTGCGCGCGAGCTTGAGCAGGCGCGGGTTGACCGCGGGCTCGCTCTCGAACACGTCGAGTCCGGCGCCGGACAGCTCTCCCGCCTCCAGCATGCGCGCCAGGGCGGTCTCGTCCACCACCTCGCCGCGGGCGGTGTTCACCAGGATGGCGTCGGGCTTCATCAGCTTGAGCCGGCGCGCCGAGAGCAGGTGATAGGTCGCCGGCGTGTGCGGGCAGTTGACCGAGACAATGTCCATGCGCGCCAGCATCTGGTCGAGCGAATCCCAATAGGTCGCGTTTAACGCCTCTTCGATGCGGGGGTCGACCCTGCGGCGGTTGTGATAGTGGATCGACAGGCCGAAGGCGGCAGCCCGCTTGGCCACGGCCTGGCCGATGCGGCCCATGCCGACGATGCCGAGGCGCTTGCCGGTGATGCGGCGCCCGAGCATCCAGGTCGGCGACCAGCCGGCCCACTCATCGTCGGGGATGACGCGCGCGCCCTCGACCACGCGGCGCGCCACCGCCAGAATCAGCGCGATCGTCATGTCGGCGGTGTCGTCGGTCAGCACGCCCGGCGTGTTGGTGACCGTGATGCCGCGCTGCACCGCGCTGGCGACGTCGATATTGTCGACGCCATTGCCGAAATTGGCGATCAGCCGCAGCTGGTCCCCGGCTTGAGCGATCAGGGCGGCGTCGATCCGGTCGGTGACGGTCGGCACCAGGACATCGGCGGTCTTGACCGCCTCGACCAGCGCGGCCTGGCTCATCGGCACATCGTCTATGTTCAATTGCGCGTCGAACAGCTCGCGCATGCGGGTCTCGACGACGGCCGGCAGCTTGCGCGTGACCACGACCAGCGGCTTCTTCTTCGGCATGGGCGGCTCCTTGTCCCGCTGGCCCGCTGCATCGCCGCCTTTTGGCCTCAACCCGCCATTAACCCCGGCGCATCAGGAATGAGGCGGTCGATCGTCGCGTGCCTTTGCGTTGTCTAAGTGGCGCAGGCGCGGATGACAACATGACCCTTCGCCGGGGGCGGTCGGCTGCGGGCGCTTCCGCGAACATGGAGTTGAGGTGGATGGCTGCTGTGTCGATGCGTTTGGCCCCGGCTCTTGGATTGCTCGCGCTGCTTGGCGCGGGCGCTGCGGCGCAGGCCCAGGACATGCAGCCCGGTCCGGTGACCGGCCTTCCCGTTCCGCGCTATGTCAGCCTGAAATCCGACCGGGTGAATCTGCGCGAAGGCCCGTCCAAGGAGCATCGCACCCGCTGGGTCTTCCAGCGCGCCGGTCTTCCCGTCGAAATCATCGCGGAATTCGAGACCTGGCGGCGCGTGCGCGACGCCGACGGGGCCGAGGGCTGGGTGTTGCACAGCCTGCTCTCGGGCCGCCGCACTGCGCTGGTCGCGCCCTGGTCGAAGGCCAAGGACGAGAGCTTCATGCTGCGGACCGAGGCCAATGAGGGCTCGGCCGTCGTGGCGCAGCTGCGGCCGGGCGTGATCGCAAATATCGAGATCTGCGCCAATGCCTGGTGCCGCGTCGAGATCGGCAAGGTCGAGGGCTTCATCCGCCAGGAGCGGCTCTGGGGGGTCTACCCCAACGAGACCGTCAAATAGCCGCTGTAGTCTCAGCCTGCGATCTTGCGCAGCCGCACGACCACGTCGACGCGGGCGATCTCGTAGCCCTCGGGCGGCTCCGGCAGTTCGGCGACATCGACCGCCGCAGCCGGAATGTCGATCACGGTGTTCTCGCCATCGACGACGAAATGGTGGTGCTCGCTGTTGTCGGTGTCGAAATAGGTCTTGGCGCCGTCGATCGCCAGTTCGCGCAGCAGCCCCGCCTCGGTGAACTGGTGCAGCGTGTTGTAGACGGTGGCCAGCGACACCGGCACGCGCGCCTTCATCGCCTCTTCAAAGAGCATCTCGGCGCTGACATGGCGGTCGCCCTTGGCGAAGAGCAGCCAGCCGAGCGAGACGCGCTGGCGCGTCGGCCGCAATTTCACGCGGCGCAGCCTCTGGCGCACATCGTTGAACGGGCAGCCCTGCCTGACGGTCGATCCGTAGCCCTGATCCCGGGAAATCAGATCGCTCATGCTGGAATTCCGGCCTCTTGCTGCGCGCTACATTGCTGGGACAGCAGGGCCGCGCCCTGAACCCTGCCGGATAGATGTAAGGCCTCAGCCGCATCCTCGCAAGCGTCGGCGCCGGGGTGCGAGCCGTCCTGAAGCGCGGCGACGGCCGGCCGACCGGCGCAGATTGGTCGGCTTTGCAGCTTCCGTAACCGCGCGCGACCGTGTTAGGCACGGCCTTGCAAAGCAGCGCGCCCGCCCTTGCGGGCGCATGACACGGAGTACGATGCGGATGGAGCGGCAATCGTCATTCAGCTATGAGGAGATCCTCAGCTGCGGCCGTGGCGAGCTTTTCGGGCCGGGCAACGCCCAGCTGCCGCTGCCGCCGATGCTGATGTTCGATCGCATCACCGAGATCAGCGAAACCGGCGGCCCCAACGGCAAGGGATTCGTCCGGGCGGAACTCGACGTCCGGCCGGATCTCTGGTTCTTCGACTGCCATTTCAAGGGCGATCCGGTGATGCCCGGCTGCCTGGGCGTCGATGCGCTCTGGCAGCTCACCGGCTTCTTCCTCGGCTGGCTCGGCCTGCCCGGCCGCGGCCGCGCGCTCGGCGTCGGCGAGGTCAAATTCGCCGACCAGGTGCTGCCCAGCGTCAAGCAGGTGGTCTATGGCGTCGAGTTCAAGCGCGTCTTCAAATCCAAGCTCGTGCTCGGCATCGCCGATGGCTGGCTTGAGGCCGATGGCAAGCGCATCTACACCACCAGCGACATGCGCGTCGGCCTGTTCAAGCCGGACGCCGCCTGAGGAAAAGCGAGGGCGCAGCCTTGCGCCCATCGGTCGCGCGGTCCATTTGCGCGGTCAGGACATGAAAGCGCGCCTGGCCCGATGATGGCCGGCGCCGCGCACAAGCAGCCGGAGTATGAAGCATGAGACGCGTGGTGGTCACCGGGATGGGCATCGTCTCGTCCATCGGCAACAATACGCAGGACGTGCTGGCCTCGCTGCGCGAGGCCAAATCCGGCATCGCCTTCATGCCCGATTTCGCCGAGCATGGCTTCCGCAGCCGCGTCGGCGGCGCCCCCTCGCTCGATCCCTCGACCGTGCTCGACCGTCGCGCCATGCGCTTTCATGGCGGCGGCTCGGCCTGGAACCAGGTCGCGATGGAACAGGCCATCGCCGATTCCGGCCTCGAAACCTCCGAGATCAGCCATGAGCGCACCGGCATCGTCATGGGCTCGGGCGGTCCCTCGACCCGCGCCCTGATCGACGCCTATGACAAGGCCTGCGAGAGCGGCTCCTCCAAGAAGGTCGGGCCCTTCGCCGTGCCCAAGGGCATGTCCTCGACCGCCTCGGCGACGCTCGCCACCTGGTTCAAGATCAAGGGCGTGAATTATTCGATCAGCTCCGCCTGCGCGACCTCCAACCATTGCATCGGCAATGCTTATGAGCTGATCCAGTGGGGCAAGCAGGATGTGATCTTCGCCGGCGGCTGCGAGGAGCTGGACTGGACCCTGTCCGTGCTGTTCGACGCGATGGGCGCGATGTCCTCCAACTTCAACGAGACGCCTGCGGTCGCGTCCCGCGCCTATGACGTCAATCGCGAC